>ONIC01000082.1 GCA_900317815.1 uncultured Eubacteriales bacterium
CTGTTAAGCATTGATGAAGCCGAAAAGCTGTTTGCAAACGATACTTCACGAGCCGTAGGCTCGTGGTGGTGGTTGCGGTCGCCGGGCTATGGTCAGTCGCTTGCTGCGGATGTCCACTACTACGGGTCGCTCCTTGATGATGGCTACCGTGTGTGCACTGATTACGGTGTTCGTCCCGCTTTGAATCTAAAATTTTAAATCTTTAAATCAAATAATCCAAATCTCCGCCCAAAGGGCGGACGGAAACCCTGCCGAAAACAACTGCGCTAATGCAATAGCTGTCTTCCTCAACTACCGCAACGAGCATTACCCCGAATACGACGGCTATTCCGCGCTTGACGATCTGCTGCTTGATGATGATTTTTGATGACATGCGCTCGCTCTGTACCGCACAAACCGAGTTCATAATACATAAAAATAACCATAGATTATATTACATTATTGACAAAAAGTGACAGATTGTGATATAGTATAAATGTGATTGAATTCATTTTATGATATGAATTGGAGCATTAGGTAGTGAAAGTGTAATAAGCATTACAAGGGGTATATTATTCTATGCAATTATTTCGGTAACTGTATAGAGTCATGAAATCAAGAAATGTAAAGGAGCAGCATAATATGTCAAATAAGAAGGTAACAATACACGTCGGCGGTAAAGAGCTTTCAGCGGTTTTGAACAGTATCATTTCCGATTTTGCTTTTACGGATAAATACGCTTTTGCAAACGGGGCTCTGCTAATGAAATGCAGCGGTGCATGGGCTGAGAAGATCCCGCAGTCGAGGGAAGATATATTCTCTCTGTTGTGTGAAGAAACTCCGTGGAAGAACGAGCTTGAACAAAGCCGCAGTGCGGTTATCGACACGATAGAGATTTTCGAGTATAAAACCGTTGAAGGCTTTTACGGAGATACTATCGCAGACGTGACCGATTATATCGAAGAGGCTGCATTCAAGAAGCTTGGTGTGCGTGAGGGTGATGCGTTTGATAGGTTCTGCGCCGATGCGCTTACCTGCAATTGTGAGCTTACACGCTTTTACACGCTCGACGGAGAAAAAGTGAAACTTGCGAATGAAAAGTTTGAGATCGTCGGAAAATAATATCTCAATAGACCATTTATAAACTGCGAGGTGGATATCATGACCGATCAGACTATAAAACGAAGCGGCGATTTTTTCTATACCGAGGTCGAGGACGGCGTAAAGCTGGTGGGTTATTTGGGCTACGATTACCCCACTTATGCTCCCGAAAAGATAAGCGGCAAGCCCGTCACAATGATTGGGGCGAGATGCAAAGAGGGGCTGATTTTTCCGTACCAGCTCATATTGCCACCTACAGTGCGGGAGATCGATCCTTACGCCACACCGACTATAAATCACACGCAAAAAACGTGGCTTAATAAGATTACCATATCAAATGTTAATCCGTATCTTGCAACGTACGGCAGTTTTATCTGCACCAAAGACTTGAAAAAAGCATTGCTCCGAACGTCGATGGGGCGTTTCACGAGGTTTGATATTCCCAAGCAGACAGAAGTCATCGGAAAGTATCTGTTCTATAACAGTTCAATAAGCGAATTGAAGCTTTCGCCTAACATCAGAGAGATTCATGAACACGCTTTCTCAAGCACAGGATTGACCGTGGTAGATATACCCAATACGGTTGAGTACATAGGGGATCAGTGCTTCTTTGACGAGTTATCCCGTGAGAAGACAACATTGATATTACACGGCAACACGCGTCTCGGTCAGACGGTGGCTAATAGGTTCAAAATAGCCGATGACTGCACCGCGTATATCGAAGAAAACGGTTTTGTTATGACTGCCGACGGAAAAAGGCTTTTAAAATATCAGGGCGATGAGAACAAGATCGTGATCCCCGAATCGGTCGAGCAGATAGACGATTATGCGTTTGAGCATGTGTACAATGATGTCACAGTAACCTTAAACAAGAATCTGCGTATCATAGGTCGGAACGTATTTGCGTCTGCTTATATTGAAGAGGTATTCATTCCCGAGAAAGTGGAGCGTTTTTCGCATGATTCCTTCGGGCGAGGCGATCCCGTCATATCTATAGACAACGCAAATACGGCTCTTCGCAGTGACGGCACGGCGATATATCGAAGGCTGTCAAACGGCAAAGAGGAGATCGTCAAAATCATTGATAAAACCGTTTTCAGATATACCGTGCCCGGTACGGTCGAAAGGTTTGATGAGTATCTGTTCGAAGGCTGCGATAACCTGACGCATCTTACTCTTCCCGAAGGATTTAAGGAATGGAACGAGTATTACGCGCCCAAAAAGCTGAGAAGTATTGTGATACCGTCCTCTGTCGAGAAAATGACATTTTTGGACCATCGGGACGAAAACAGTATTCGCTATATCGTATCTGAAGATAACGAGAATTTCTTTACGGATGACGATATCCTGTACCGCGTAAACGATGAGGATAACTACACTCTTCTGTTTGCTATGAACACAAAATGCAGAAGAGCGGATATTATTGAAGGTACAACACAGATCGGACTGAGAGCATTCCATAATTGCCATGAGCTTCGTGATGTGATAATTCCCGAAAGCGTCCGCGAGATCGGCGCGTATGCTTTTAGCAACACCGCTATTGAGATACTGAGGTTGCCCGAGGGTACCGAGGTCGTTCTGGCAGGTGCCTTTTACGATTGTAAGAAGCTGACGGAGGTCATGCTACCAAAGTCGCTTGAGATGCTTTCCGACAAAGCGTTTGACAGATGTCCGAAAATAAAAGAGTTTAAGGTGGCGCAGGGCAATATATTCTTTACCGCAAAAGACGGAGTTTTGTTTGACAGCGATATGACAAGGTTGTATTGCTACCCGTTCGGTAAAACCGATAAAGAGTACAGTATCCCCGAGGGAGTTTCAAAGCTGAGCTTTACGTTCGGAAGTATGCCGAAAAGCAGCAGCCTTGAGAGAGTTACGCTGCCCTCTACAATAAAAACTCTCGGCGGAAACATGTTTACGGAAACACGCTTGAAGGATATTTATTTTACATCGGACGTTAAGATCTTCAATGCATGGACTATATCTCCCGCAGATTATCTAATAATCAGACTTCATGCGAATAATTGCCCCAATATTACGGATTTTGTAAACAAGCATAATACTTCCCGAAGTAACGATCTTATACTTGTGGATTGCTCCTTCTCCGAAGAAATACTTAAGCTGCAGGAGGAATTCTCTTTCGACAAGGTGTCCGACGGATACCGCATTTATGCATACAAAGGAAGCGGTGGGACCGTAGTATTTCCGTCAAAGATATCCGGAGAGAATGTGACAGAATTGTCGGCAAACAGGGGCGCTGATTTTTTCGATCCGTACGGTTTTGTTTGTGAAATAGTGATCCCCGAAGGTATAAAGAGAATCGGCGCGGGCGTATTCATGAATCTTCCCGATATTCGTTCCGTGTCCTTTCCAAAGAGCGTGGAGAATATCCATAGGCTGGCATTTTCAGATCGCACGGGGAGATACGAAGGACTGTATATAAAACCAAAAACTCGGTATCACACCGTAAAGGATTCGTATGCGGATAAGTATTTGTCGTCGTACCATGTTGACACATTCGGAGTGAGATATCCTGTTGTCGTACACGACGGTGATGATATCAAAAAAACGATAGGAACACCCGAGTGCTTTGATGTTGAGATCCTTTCCGATAATACAATTAAAGCGGAATTTCGCTACGGAGAAGGCAGAATCTCCCGCGCGTTAGTACCGACCGCAGTGCTGGGACGTCCCGTGACCGTATTGGGAACAAATAAATGCTTTATTGACAAGTGCTTTACGGAGCTGTACATTTCCAAGAATATCAGGGATATCCAATACTCGGAGTATCGCTTTGCTCCGTCACTTAAAGTCCTCGAAATTGATCCCGAGAACGAATTCTTTTCCACGGACGGCGTTGCTCTGCTGAGTAAAGACGGTATCGTGTTATACCGTATGTTCTGTATGCAAAAAAGAAAATACACGGTACCCGAAAGCGTGAAGATAATAAAAAAACACGCATTCGGAGGATGCTCGGATCTTACGGAACTGACTATCACATCTCCGGTAGATGAGATAGAGGGGGAGTTGTTTGACTACAAGTCTACCAAGCTGAATGCCGTAAAGGGACTCGGATTAGTTAAAATCATAGGCAAAGACGCTTTCAAAGGAACTCGGTTAGGAAAATCGGTTATTTAAACAAGGTGATATTATGCATTGGTCTGCGCGTCTTTATTTGAAAGTAAAAGATCGTGATGTTTTTAAAAGGCTGAGCGATGTATCTGCCTTCGGAATGACAGGCGAAAAGCTGTTTGGAGGGTGCGTGTCGGAATATGTGATCGACGGCGATTGCAGCATGACCGATTCGGAGCTTTACTCGCTCATTGCGCAGATCGGCAGAAGATTGGGCGAGGACGGCATTGTGATCGGCGACTGCACCTCGGTAAGTGTTGACCCGTTTACATACTGTGCGTTTTATCTGGGCGACAGAATACGCTCGGATTGTTTTGAGATCGGAAA
>ONIC01000065.1 GCA_900317815.1 uncultured Eubacteriales bacterium
CTCCGTTTAATCGGTAAATTTAGCCTCCCTCTAAAAAAGGGCACAAAAATAAAAACCCCTTTACGAGGTACTTTAAATTGTAACACAGTTTGTAACGTATGTCAAGGGAATTTCGCTATTTTTCTTTCGTTCAATTGCACAATTCGCCGCGTTTTACGCCCGCCCTGCTCGTATAATAATAAAAGGAAACCGGACAGCGCGCTGCTGCCCGGCGTGAAAATGCTGGATAATCATACCTGCGCCCTTTTACAGGCTCAAGAGCTTTGCGAGGGAGCCTCAGGCTTCGGTATTTGCGCAGCTATGTCTTCTACATAGCCTAAAAGCGAACAAACTGCCCGCTTCCTGCTGAAGGTTCAGCAAAATGCATCAGTCGATCTCCACAACAACTTTTGTGTTCTTTCTGATAGCCGCTGCCCTTGCAACTGTACGGATAGCCTTGGCAATTCTGCCCTGCTTTCCGATAATGCGTCCCATATCGTCCTCGGCAACATGAATGTGGTAAACGATTGCACCGTCCTCATTCGGCTCGCCTGCCTCGATGCTTACTGCATCGGGCTGTTCAACGAGGCCCTTGGCGATAGTCAAAAGCAATTCTTCCATCTAAAGCTTTCCTTTCCGATTGAATTATTTGCAGATCCCTTCTGCAGCAAAGACAGCCGAAATTACCCAATTACATTTGCTTTTTTCAGCAAAGCTCTTACTGTATCTGTCGGCTGTGCGCCTGTAGCCATCCACTTCTGAACCTTATCGGCATCCACCTTGAATACAACAGGCTCTGCAGCAGGGTTGTAATAACCGATTTCCTCGATAAATCTTCCGTCTCTGGAATATCTGCTGTCAGCAACTACAATACGATAGAACGGAGCCTTCTTAGCGCCCATTCTTCTGAGTCTGATCTTAACCATTTCTTTTCACCTCCGCAAAATGCTATATATATTTCAACAATAGAATTTATTGTATGAAACCGTGATAATCAGAACGGCATACCGCCGAGTCCTCCCATGCCGCCCATCGGGCCGCCGAGCCCGGGGAGCTTCCTGTACTTTTTCTTGCCGTTCTTCTTCGTGACCTTCTTTATCATCTGCTGCATCATTTCAAGCTGCTTGATAAGGCGGTTCACGTCCTCGACCTTCATTCCAGAGCCTGCCGCGATCCTTCTTTTTCTTGAAGGATTGATGATTGACGGCTTCGCTCTCTCCTCGGGCGTCATAGAAAGTATGATCGCCTCGATGCGGTCGAGCTGTCTGTCGTCCACTTCCACGTCCTGGAGCTGCTTTTCCATTCCGGGGAGCTTTGAGAGAATACCCTTGAGCGGACCCATCTTTTTGATCTGAGCGAACTGGTCGAGAAGGTCGTTGAAGTCCATCTTGCTCTTCGTGAGCTTCTCCGCCATTTCCTCGGCTTTTTTATGGTCGAGCTTTTCCTCTGCTTCCTCAATGAGCGTGAGCATATCGCCCATGCCGAGTATTCTTGAAGCCATTCTGTCAGGGTGGAAGATCTCGAGGTCATCGAGCTTCTCGCCCGTACCTGCATACTTGATCGGCTTTCCTGTGACAGCCTTGATGGAAAGCGCTGCGCCGCCTCTTGTATCGCCGTCGAGCTTTGTGATAACGACGCCCGTGATATCGAGCAGATCGTTAAACGACTTAGCGACGTTTACGGCGTCCTGACCTGTCATCGAGTCTACAACGAGCAGGATCTCCTGCGGCTGCACAGCCTCTTTGACTCTTTTCAGCTCGCCCATCAGCTCTTCATCGATATGCAGACGTCCCGCCGTATCGAGTATCACTATGTCGTTGCCGTAGTCGCGCGCATGCTTTATAGCTTCCTGCGCCGTCTTCACCGGATCCTGCGTGCCTTTTTCAAAGACGGGTATGCCTGCCTGCGAGCCGACGACCTTCAACTGGTCGATAGCGGCAGGTCTGTATATATCGCAGGCGACCGCCATAGGACGGTGTCCCTGCTTTTTGAGCATCTTTGCGAGCTTTCCCGTATGGGTCGTTTTACCCGAGCCCTGAAGACCGCACATCATAATAACGCATGGCGGCTTTGACGGAAAATTCAGGCGGACTTCCTCGCCGCCCATAAGCTCCGTCAGCTCCTCGTTGACTATCTTTATGACCATCTGCGCGGGAGTCAGGCTTTCCATTACGTCCGAGCCGACCGCTCTTTCCGTTACCTTAGCGGTGAACTCCTTTGCGACTTTGTAGTTTACGTCGGCTTCGAGCAGCCCCATTCTTACCTCGCGCATAGCCTCCTTGACGTCAGCTTCCGTAAGCTTTCCTTTATTCTTCAAACGTTTAAAAGCATTTCCGAGCTTTTCGGAAAGTCCTTCAAATGCCACTGAGCCTCACCTCTCCCGTTCATGGTGTATATTATCCGATATCCTTCTCGATCTTTGACGTGAGCATAATGATGTCGCGCGCGATCATCCCGAGCCTTTCATCGCCTGTTTTCTCGCTCTGTGCTCTGACTTTTTCGGCGTATTCAAGCAGCGTATCCACGTTCTTTTTAGCCTTGTAGAAGCGCTGCGCCAGACCGAGCTTGCTCTCGAAACCGATAAGTATCTCCTCGCTTTTGACAAGTGCGGCGCGGACTCCCTGTCGGCTTATCCCGATCTCCTCGGCGATCTCGCTCAAAGACAGATCCTCATTGTAGTAAAGCTCCGCTGCGGTACGCTGTCTTTCCGTAAGCATATCCCCGTAAAAATCAAGAAGTGTCGATATGTTATATTTCTTATCCATCAAATTCCTCCGAGTAACTCCGTTGCTTCAGAGCGCGGCTCCTTCAGTTCAAGTCGGCTCGGAGCTGTAAAGCATTTCTGTTTACACCAATATTATACACGAACGCTCCTCCTTTGTCAACCGCTGTTCGGTCAATTGCGGCGCTGAGGGCAATTATTTCAAATTATCTATAAAATTTTAAAAAAAGTATGGAAATTTTTATGCGAATACATTATAATATATATACTAAACACAATTGCAGGAGGTACAAAAAATGTATATCCACAATAGGAAACAGCATATTATAAAGAAAAACACGATAAAGGCGGCGGCTGTGTTTATGAGCGCCGCTGTTATGCTCGCATCTATGGTTCCCGTCAGCGCCGCAAGTGCGCCCGTAATCTCGGGCAGCACGATCGCAGAGGTCACCTCGGCAGCGTCAAAGACGCTCGACGTCAAGGCAGCCGTGGGTGAGACCGCTTATGTAACAGTCTCTGTCAAGACCGACAAGAAGCCCTCGGGTATACTTATTGAATATGACGGCACCGACACAGGTCTCTACCTCAACGAGAGCCTGTCAAAAGCGGTCATTAAGGGTGACGGGATCAATGTTATCATCACAAAAAACAGAGCGTCCGTCCTCTTCCCACAGGATGGATACGACTGTTCAAAGGGCGTTGAGCTTATCAGCCTTGCCTTTTCCGCTCAGAATGAGCTTGCAGCCGAAAAAGGCGCCGTAAGCATAGAAGTCCTGGAGATATACGACACCGTTCTGAAGGAGATAGACAACAGTGCGGTAACATACGATATCAAGAACGGCTCGACAGAACAGGTCCACAAGCACATGGTCGTCATTGATCCCGCCGTTGAAGCAACCTGCACGAGCGAGGGCAAGACGGAGGGTTCTCACTGCTCGTCCTGCGGTGAGATACTCGAAGCTCAGCAGGTGATCCCGAAAAAGGCTCACACTCCCGTAACTGACGCAGCCGTTGCCGCTGATTGTACGAGAGAGGGCAAGACGGAAGGTTCTCACTGCTCCGTCTGCGGCGAGATCATCACAGCTCAGCAGAC
>ONIC01000085.1 GCA_900317815.1 uncultured Eubacteriales bacterium
GCAAGCTTCAGAAAAGTGTATGCTCCTATAACGACGGGCTTTGTTGTGGCGCCGTTTTCAAGAGCTTCCTTGAATAGTTCGAACGGCTTTGTTCCTACTAGCCTTAGAGCGGTGCTGTCGCTGATCTCCGGCACCATGTAGTGGTAGTTTGTGTTGTACCACTTTTTCATCGCGAGAGCTTTTACGTCTCCGCGCTCGCCCTGATAGCCTCTCGCGGCGGCAAAGTATGCATCGAGCTTCGACAGGCCGAGCGACGTGTATCTTTCGGGAACGGCGTTCAGCAGGAAGGCTGTGTCGAGCACACCGTCGTAAAACGAGAAGTCATTCGTCGGTATGAGATCAAGCCCGCTCTCTTTCTGAAGCTTCAGATCATACAGGCGTATCTCTTTTGCGGTCTGCTCCAGTTCGGAAGCGGTTATCTCGCCTCTGAAATATTTTTCCGAGGCAAATTTCAATTCGCGAAGCCTGCCTATTCTCGGGTAACCAATTATCGATGTTTTCATTTCCTATTCCTCCGGTATGCTTTGTGGTATATCTATATTAACACATTTCGCTGAAATGTGTTAATATTAAAAAAACATACCGCTCCATAGCTAAAAGCTATGGCAAGATCAGAAGGAGCAGCTCTCGATATACTTATTCAGATGCTCAAGATAACGCAGAGTCATTTTATTCATTGGTCTGTCGCCGGTGACGATATAGCCGATCTCCATGTATTCATCGCTTTGAAGCGGGATCGCCACAATGTTGTCGCCGTTGAGGTCTGTGCTCAGGATGCCCGATGAGATGGTGTATCCGTCAAGCCCTATAAGAAGATTGAACAGCGTCGCCCTGTCCGATACGATGATATTCTTGGGGCTGTCGGCGGTTATATGCAGCTCCTCCGCAAAATAGAAGGAGTTCTTTATCCCCTGATCGTATGTGAGCCTCGGGAATTCACGTAGTTCTTCGAGGGAAACGCTTTCCTTTCCGACCAGCGGGTTCTGCTTGCTCACGAAGACATGGGGCTTCGCCATGAAGAGCTTTACAAACCGCATCTCTTCATTTTGCAGGATACGCAATATGACCTCACGGTTAAAACTGCTCAGAAAGAGTATCCCGATATCGCTGCGGTGAGTGCGGACGTCCTCGATGATCTCGGCCGTTTTAAGTTCACGCAGCGTGAACTCATACTTGTTTCTTCCGTACTCGCGGACAAGCTCAACAAACGCGTTCACCACAAAAGCGTAATGCTGCGACGATACCGCGAACGCTCTGCGCGGAGGCGGCGCTGACTTGTACTCATTTTCGAGAAGCTCCGTTTGCTCTACTATCTGGCGCGCATACGACAAGAACCGTGTCCCGTCCTCCGAGAGATAAACGCCCCTGTTGCTTCGGTTGAATATAGTTATGCCCATCTCTTTTTCAAGCTCGGCAACCGACTTTGAAAGGCTCGGCTGTGCGATAAAAAGCCGCTGTGCCGCCATTGAGATTGAGCCTGTCTCCGCTATTTCTATAATATACTTAAGCTGATTCAGTGTCATTTCAGTTCTCCTGTAAATGTTTTTTAAATACGCAAATATTATATCATGTGTTTTATCGGCGGTCAACTGTCGGCGGCGTGTCGCCACTCACAGTTCCGATTTTACTTTTTTTAACGATAAGACGGTCTCCGCGCTGAAAGTTTGCTGCCTACTAAAATTATACACTTAGCACCCAAGCGGGCGCGTGCGGTACGCGGTTTTGGCTTATCGTTAAGATCGGCTGTTCTCCGCCCGACATTTGCCTGAATACAATTAAATGCTCTTCTGTCGCATATGTAAAGGCGAACAGGTACGGTGTACCTATTCGCCTTTTGTCTTTTTACATATCCTGCAGATCCGCGGCTGTTAAGTCGTTCTCCAGATTGTCACGTGCAAGATCGTTATCGATCTCCTTATATACTCCAGGTATCGGCTTTTCTTCTTCAAACGGTACTGTATGAAACACCTTTTGCGAAGGTGCGGAAGTTCCCGCTATTATCGGGGCTGCCTTTGCCTTTGAGTGCTTCGCTTTGCCCCCAATCTCGGGAACAGGCGAGGCTGATCTGCTGCCGCGCTCTGTTTGTGGGCGTTTCATTCCTTGCTTTGCCATAACGTATCACCTCGTTTATATTATCGGCAGAGCGCGGCTTTTTATTCCGACGGATCTCGTTTGAGCTTGTATGAGATGGGATAACGCGCTTTGCGCGGCATCAGCGTGCGCAGCACGCGCGTTTCAAATCAAAGCATTTAATCTTTAATCGTCGGTCTGGCCGCAGCAGATCGGCTTTATCTCGCCGCAGGCGATCTTTTTCCCTGAATCGCCCGAGGGCTGAGAGCGGAAGTCGTCGGAACCGCTGTGTATCACAGCAGTTTTCCCGATCACCTCTTCGATCGTGAACCTGTCTGTCAGCACCTCCATATATGCGATGCCGGCGCAGGAAAGCAGGGGCGGGAGGTCTCCCGCGTGAAACGGGTGTGGCCTGTCTTCTGGGTCGTAATGCCCTTTCGTATCTGCAAGCTCCGTTCCGGTACAGCTTTTGCCTTCATGGATATGAAAGCCGTGAAACTGCGATCTCTCCTTTGGGAAACCGTACACGCCCGCGCAGACGAGAACCATACCGTTGATCGGGTAAAATAAGACCTCGCCCCTGAGCTTGTCAAAGTCCCCATATCCCTTTATAACAGCTTTTGCAGTCGGTAATCTGTCTGTTGACATTGCTGTCACCTCCTGCTTTATTCTATTCAAAAACGCCGCAGTGTAGAATGATAACAAAAACCGAGCCGATACATAAAAGCTCTCAAAACGATCGGCAAGGAGCTTCGCGATCGCTCGCTTGGCTGCACGGTTTGTTGACAATGCTTTTGTTTTAAAGTATAATCATAGAAAAACGCGGGTCGGGGAGGTGAGATCTTGGCGTATAATGAGCTTATTAAAAACTTCAACATCATAAGAGATTATATCCGGGATTTCTATGTCTATGGCTTTGACAGCCGTGAGGACTACAGCCGAAAAAGCAAGCGCACATACGATGATGCAAAAAGACGGGTGGAAAGCTGGCTCTCTGACTATATGCAGTATCGTCAGGACACAGACGGAAAAAGGGTCTTTATCTCCGTCGATACAAGACGCACGGTGCATAATCCGCTTTATAACGCTTTCAAGGCAAAGAGCTTTACAGACGGTGACATCACGCTGTTCTTCATTATCTTTGATATCCTGCACGACACCTTGGTAAGTCTGCCGCTTGGTGAGATCGTGGATATCATCGACCGCGATTATCTTTCACATTTTGAACAGCCCAAAACCTTTGACACCTCCACGATTAGAAAGAAGCTCAATGAATTTGTGACATTCGGTATGATAAAAACGGAGAAGCGAGGGAAAACTCTTTTCTACTCGCGCACAGAAGGCTATGCCTTCAGCAATACGCCCGCGCTCCATTTTTTCTCCGAGGCTGCGCCCTGCGGCGTGATCGGGTCGTTTTTGCTCGATCGTGTCGACGGGGAGAGGGATATTCTCTCCTTCAAGCATCACTATATAAATTCCGCGCTCGACAGCGAGATCATCTGCTCTCTTTTCGGCGCGATGCACGGCAAGCAGGAGGTTGAGCTTTATAAGATCACGCGAAAGGGGGAGCGAAACTCGATCAGGGTCGTTCCCTTGAAGATCTTTACAAGCGCTTCAAGCGGCAGACAGTATCTCATGGCATATGTAAGGTCTGCAAGGAGGATAATATCCTTCAGAACGGATTACATCATCTCCGCCGCCGCCTGCGGAAAGGTCGGCGACTTTGATGCTCTGCGTGAAACGCTCGCGGGTATGCGGCCTTTTATGTGGGGCGTCAGTACGCAGGGCAGCGGCGGCAGACGCGAAAGCGTAGAGTTTACCGTGTTTTTCGGAGATACTGAGCAGCATATTTATCGCAGACTTTTGCGAGAGAAGCGCTGCGGCACCGTCGAGCTTATCGACGAGCATCACGCGAGGTTTTCCGCCGAGGTCTATGATACGAACGAGATGATAACGTGGATACGCAGCTTTATCTGCCGTATCGCTTCCTTATCGTTTTCAAACAAAGCCGTCGAAGCTCAGTTCAAGGCCGATATCGAGACGATGAACAGGATATACGAATACCCGCGCGATACGGAGCAGAGCCCGCCGCAGTCTGCCGATTTCATGAGCCGCAAGTCGGCAGAGGCGTGTCCCTCGCGGCCTTCCGTGAGCGAAGCGAAGGTGTTCAGCGAGATCTACGGCGCATATTATAATGCCGTTTCACACATACTTTGCCGCGCTGTCGAAGCCCCTTTAACTATGGAGCAGATACGTTCCGTCGCTCTGAAATATGCTTTTTCGGAAAGCGTCATTCCGATAGAGGCTGCGATCAAAAGTCAGTCATGGCAGCTCATTCTTCCCGACGGTTCTTCGCCCATAAAGCATAAGCCGCTAATACCGCTGACGCAATTGCAGCTTCAATGGCTCAAGGCTATATCCCTTGACAAGCGCTTCAGGCTTTTTGACTGCCCCCTCGACCTGCCCGATGATATCGAGCCGCTGTTTACCGAGGAAGATCACTGCGTGTTTGACTGCTGTTCCGATGGCGATGATTATGAAGACGAAGGATACATCAGCCGCTTTCGCATGATACTCTCGGCGATACAAAAACGTCAGCCGCTTGATATCACTCTGCGCAGCAAAAAGGGAAATGAGCTAACCTTTGCCGTGATGCCGGAAGAGTTGGAATACTCGGAGAAGGACGATAAGTTCCGGCTGCTCACCAGCGGCAGCAGAACTGCCTCCGTTATTAATCTCGGAACGGTCACCTCCTGCGTACCGCACGAAGGCGAATTCAAAGCCGAAAAGGCAAAGAAGCACATTGGCAAGACCCGCACGCTGACCCTGGAGCTTGTTGATGAGAGAAATGCTTTGGAGCGGGTAATGCTGCATTTTTCGCATTTTGAAAAGACTGCCGAAAAGCTCGACGGCAACCGTTACCTCCTTATGATCTCCTATGAACAGAACGATGAAACGGAAATACTCATTCGTGTATTGTCCTTCGGGCCGCTTGTCCGCGTGACCGCTCCCGGAAGATTCATCGGAATGATACAAAGCAGGCTTAAACGTCAGAAAAGATTTGAGTTATGAAGCTGCCGCTGTGCGGATCCTTTGGTCTGCGCAGCGGTCTTTTATGTTCGCAGCTTTTTTTCCACGATTAAATTGGAAGATCATGTTATTATATATTCAGCGAAAGGAAAGGGCTGAATAAAATGTTGATGACAATAACGATGAAGGGAAGCCACACTCAGGAGCTTGGCTACCTGCTCCATAAAAATCCGTATAGAGCGCAGCGCTTTGATCTGAGCTTCGGCAAGGCATACGTTTTCTATACGGAAGTTTCAGACAGCCGCACGACTGCCGCGCTGCTGCTCGATCTTGATCCGATAGATCTTGCAAGAGGAAAGCTCGGCGCGAAGGACGGCGGACTCTTCGATTATGTGAACGACAGACCGTACGTCTCGTCTTCATTTATGAGCACGGCAATAAACCGCGTGTTCAGTACCGCGATGAACGGAAAATGTGCCAAGCGCCAGGAGCTTGCGGACAGCGCGCTCGACCTTGAGGCGGTCATTTACAATCTGCCTGTCCGCGGGGATAAGGAGCTCGTAAAAGAAGTTTTTGAGCCTCTCGGATATGAGATCACGATGCGCGAGAGTATTCTTGACGAGAGATTCGCTCAGTGGGGAGGCAGCTTATACATAGACCTGACTCTCCGCGGCAAA
>ONIC01000002.1 GCA_900317815.1 uncultured Eubacteriales bacterium
AACCCCGGACACCTTGATTAAAAGTCAAGTGCTCTGCCAACTGAGCTAATGGATCAAAAAGGGTGGATAATCGGATTCGAACCGATGGTCTCTGGTGCCACAAACCAGCGCTTTAACCAGCTAAGCTATACCCACCGTGTTTTCTTTAGCAGTCTCACCTGACCACTCGTATATTATACACTGCACGATCGGTTTTGTCAAGGGTTATTTTAAATTTTTTTCGGAATATCGAAAAATAAGGTAATGTCATGCTTTATGAATGTAGCGATGCGAAAGCGTTGTGCATAATATGTGTTAGGGAAGTAAGGGATAACCGTATATGCTGATTTTTCTATAAAGTGTCAAGTACTAAGCGGGGGATCCCAAAAATTTGGATGTTATAATAACTCTAATTATACAGGAGTGATCGTTTTGGATAAATTTGAAGATCTGATGGAGCTTGCAGGGATCGGCCCCGAAATTGCGTCACCGCTGCCCGAATACGTTGTACCTGCAATGGCATACGTACCTTATCAGCAACAGACCAAACAGTATTCGACCGAGCAAGCTATAGAAAAAGGCACACTTTTTCCTGTACTCAATAAGCCGTTCCTCTGTGGCAGGGAGGGCAAGAAATGACAGAAAGAACAAAGCTGATGCAGAAGATAGCATCATACGACTTTGCGATCGTTGAGCTTAACCTTTATCTTGACACACACCCGAACGACAGCGCCGCCAAACGTCGATTGTCCGACAGTGAGCACAAGAGCCGTGAACTCCGTCACGAATACGAGGAAAAATACGGACCGATCGTTTTCCGCGATTCGTCTGACAACAGAATGAAATGGATCAAAAACCCATGGCCGTGGGATCTGTGTGAGGAGGAAGATTAAATGTGGGTATACGAAAAGAAGCTGCAATATCCCGTTAAGATCAAAAACCCGAACCCTGCACTTGCAAAGATTATTATGAGCCAATATGGCGGTCCCGACGGAGAATTGGGAGCCTCATTGAGATATCTGAGTCAGCGTTATTCTATGCCGTATCCCGAACTTAAGGCTATCCTGACAGATATAGGCACTGAGGAACTTGCACATCTTGAGATGATCGGCGCGATAGTTTACCAGTTGACAAGGAACCTGACCCCCGAGCAGATCAAGGAAGCCGGTATGGACGCATACTTTGTCGATCACACAACGGGTGTTTACCCATCGTCAGCAGCAGGTGTACCGTTTACAGCTGCGTATATCCAGTCTAAGGGAGATGTGCTGACGGATCTGCACGAGAACCTGGCAGCGGAGCAGAAAGCAAGGACTACCTACGATAATATCCTTAGGTTCTGTGACGATCCCGACGTGATAGATCCTATAAGATTTTTACGTGAGCGAGAGATCGTGCATTATCAGCGCTTCGGAGAAGGACTGCGCATAGCTACCGATAATCTTGACAGTAAGAATTTTTACGAGTTCAACCCATCATTTGACAAGCGAAGACCAAGAAAGTAAATCAGTATATTTAACTGCCGCGGAGTATAACCTGCGGCAGTTTTTGCTGAACTGATTTATCAAATAATAACGTATTTACAGCGTAAAATTTGAAAGTTAATGCATATTATTTAAGAATTATTAAAAACTTGTAACAACCGATTGACATAAAAAGTCGATTGTTGTATACTATTGAAAGCAAATTTAATACTGTTTCAGTATATATAAAGAGGTGTTTTGTTTTGATGTTTAAAAGAGCAGCGGCAGCCATTCTGGCAGTTTCAGTTTTAGCGTTTGCCGGTTGTGAAACAAAAAATGTATCCTCCGAAGAAGAGAGTACGGTTGAATTCGATTTTACCAATCAGCCTTCCGAGGTCGAATCCCGGAATGTATCCGTTATTACAGCGGAAACACCATCTTCCGAGCCTGAAAAAAAAGCCGTTTCCGATGAGTCGGATACAGAGAGCAAATCGGAGTTTGTAAGAAGAACGATCGAAGGCGAACCTATAGATACTGCGTGGTTTGACGATTGCGTTTTCATTGGTGACAGCGTTACTAACGGTCTGGGATTATATAATGATTATATGGATCTTCTCGGCAATGCGCAATTTATCACAGGTGCAAGCCTTGGTTACACAAACTGCCAGTGGGATCTCTTTGACGAAAATGCTGTTCACCCGTTCTACAACGGTTCATACGTGCTCCTCGAGGATGCCGCAGAGATCACGGGGGCTAACAAGGTCATAATCGGTATGGGAATGAACGATATCGGAATTTACGGTGTAGACGGTAGCATTGAATCTGTAGAGGAGTTTATCGGTAAGCTTACGGCTAAATCACCGGGGGTGGAGATATATTTCCTTTCCGTTACTCCGATGATCGCTTCGGCTGAATACGACAGACTCAATAATACTAAGATCCGTGACTTTGACGACAAGCTTGAAGCATTCGCCAATGCAAACGGATATCGTTATCTTGATACATGGTCTGCTGTTGTAGATGACAACGGTATGCTTCCGGATGAGCTGTGTGAGGATCCGAACGATCTCGGACTTCATCTCAACAACGAAGGCTGTGATATCGTTATTGATTATATTCTCCGCAATGTCGGATAATTGATAGGGGATTAATTGAACATCAATGGAAACAATAACTATGAAAACAATAAAAAAATGTACCGCTGCTGCACTGTGCGTGATAATGCTGCTTTGCGGCTGTGGACAAAAAGCAAATACTGACAGTTCATCAAAAACTGTAACATCTGCTGTCGAGAGTTCCGAGACAAAGGACAATGCGTCTTCAAAAACAAGCGCTGCTTCTTCCAAGACTACATCCTCTTCCGCATCATCAAAGAAGAAATCCGACAGTGAAGCATCTTCCAAGAACAGCAGCAGTAAGACAATGTCGTCCAAGAAGGACTCATCGAGCAAAAAAAGTACAAGCTCAAATTCGAGCAAGACGGCGTCTTCCAAAGCCGAGACAAATCAGACTACTGTAACATATACGTATGAGATAGGAGACGTCAACGATCCTATAAGAAAAGTCGAACCCGAAAAAGTACAGCAGTATATCATTGAGGAAGAACCGATCGTGGTTGAACCCGAGCCTGAAGCTACTTTCGAAAACGAGTATGAAAATCCCGATCCGAAGATAGTTGTACAGGATTCATGGTTTGATGACTGCGTATTTATGGGGGACAGCCTCTCCGTAGGTCTGATGCTGTATAATGATGCGAACGGCGTTTTTGGTGACGCAAAGTTTGTCTGCGCATCCAGTCTGAGCTACTGGAATTCTCAATGGGATCTCTACAGACCCGGAAATGTTCATCCGATGTACAACGGGCGCAAGGTGCTTCTTGAAGATGCCGTAAATCTTACAGGAGCTAAAAAGGCGATCATTACGCTTGGTATGAACGATATCGGTATCTGGGGACCCGAGGGAACAATCGACTATGCGAGAAGTTTGCTCAATAAGATCAGAGCGAAGTCTCCCGATGTCAAGATCTATTTTGAGACTGTTTCTCCGATGATCTATTACGCACAGAAAACACATCTTAATAATAATCTTATCAGACAGTTCAACGCAAATCTTGAGCAGTTTGCCGCAGAAGAAGGGTGCGGTTTCCTTAACTCCTATGAAGCTCTTTCAGACAGCAACGGCAATCTGCCTTATGACTTCTGCTCGGATCCCG
This sequence comes from uncultured Eubacteriales bacterium, assembly GCA_900317815.1. Classification (GTDB taxonomy): domain Bacteria; phylum Bacillota; class Clostridia; order Oscillospirales; family Acutalibacteraceae; genus RUG592. The sequence continues at coordinate 3,655 of ONIC01000002.1, forward strand.
GAGCGCTCGGACTTCACCTGAAGTTCAACGGATGCGCTGTCTGGGCAGATTTTCTGAAAGCAAATGTCGGTACTGCTTATCCCGGCGATGAGATAATTCCCGAGACAGATACAGGTTCTGAAGAAATGACCGATACAGATCCCGAAATCATTAATTCCGATCTGTCTGATCCCGAAGATGTCACTGACACCAGTGGCAATGAGGGAGAAGAAACGGAATCGATAACAGAATAATAAAGTTTTAAGGAGAATGAGTTATGAAAATCAAAGGTTATCTTGCAGCGGCACTTGTACTTCTTTGCCTTTGCGGCTGCGGTTCACAGACAACTGATACTAACGATACCGAGTCTCAGGCAGCGGTATCTCAGTCAGTTTCCGAGGCGGAAGCTCCAGGTGCAGACGAGCAGACTGCTCAGTCAGACGGCACTCTCAAGGACGTTTACGTTCAGATCGCATCGCAGGTCGAGCTTCCCGATATGATCGAGCTTAATGATAAGCTTCTTATGCGTTACTATGGTATTTCCTCAGATATCGTCGCAGATTTTGCGGGCGGTGTTGATGCAGGCGGTGTAGGTCAGGATGAGATCGTTCTTATCAAGGCTGCCGATGAAGCTAATGTTTCCGAAATCGAGCAGGCTCTTCAGACAAGATATGACTCCAAGCTTGCTCAGCAGGAGAACTACAACGCTGACGAAGCAGAGAAGATCAGAGGCTGCAAGGTAGAAACAAAAGGTCTTTATGTTACTCTCATCATTTCAAACGATGCAGACCAGATCACAGAGATCGTTAATAAGTCAATCGGCTGATAATTAGTATAACTGAACATCAGGGCAAGCTATATCCCCATAGTTTGCCCTATTTTTTTGAGGAGTGGTCGCGGCTTGGTTTTTTCAAGTATAATTTTCCTTTTCATATATCTTCCGGCGGTTCTTCTGCTGTATTATATTACGCCGAAAAAAGCGCGTAATTTTTTACTGTTTGCGGTGAATTTGATATTCTACGGCTGGGGCGAGCCGAAACTCGTAGTATTGATGATTATATCCACGCTCATCAATTACATTTCGGGCCTTCTCATCGGCAAATTCAAAGACGAGAAGGGCAATAACAAAAAAGGTGCTAAGATCGTTCTTATCATTTCCGTTATCGTAAATATTGCACTGCTCGGCTACTTTAAATATGCCGGCTTCATCGGCAATATCCTTCATCTGAAGGTCGGTGATATTCCTCTTCCTATCGGAATTTCATTCTATACGTTCCAGACTATGTCTTATACAATAGACGTTTACAGGAACGATGCGCATACTCAGAAGAATTTCATCACGTTCGGCACTTATGTGTCACTGTTCCCTCAGCTTATTGCAGGTCCGATCGTTCGCTACAGAGATGTAGAAGCGCAGCTCAATGAACGTCACGAAAATCTCGAACAGTTCACTGAGGGTGTTAAGATCTTTATGGTTGGTCTTTGCAAAAAGGTTCTTCTCGCAAATCAGATGGGCAAGCTGTGGGATATCATGCGTGCGGATCAGTCAGCAGGTATTCTTGGTTCCTGGGTTGGGATAATCGCATACACTATGCAGATATATTTCGATTTCTGCGGCTATTCCGAAATGGCGATAGGTCTCGGAAAAATGTTCGGATTTGATTTTCTCATCAACTTCGATTATCCTTACATCTCCACATCGATCACTGAGTTCTGGAGAAGATGGCATATTTCTCTGTCGACCTGGTTCAAGGAATACATTTATATTCCGCTCGGAGGCAATAGAAAGGGACTTGCCCGCCAGATCTTCAATATGTTCGTTGTATGGACACTTACAGGCATCTGGCACGGAGCAAATTATAACTTCATTCTCTGGGGAATATATTTCTTCGTACTGCTCGTGATCGAGAAGTCGTTCCTTCTCAAAGTTTTGAAGAAAGCGCCGAAGGTCGTCACACATATTTATGCGTTGTTCTTCATCATTATCGGATGGGTAATATTCTTCTTTGAGGATATGGGCGAGCTTTGGGCATATATAACCAGAATGTTTGCCCCGAGTGCAGGGCTTATTTCCCATGATTGTCTTGTAAATGTTATTGCTTATCTTCCGCTTCTTCTTATCGCATCTTTTGCCTGCACGCCTGTTGCAAAGAAGCTCTACGCAAATGTTGAGAAGAAAAGCTGGAGCTGGATCCCCGATGCTGTCCTTTGTCTTCTCGGACTGATCGTCAGCACGGCATCTCTTGTAAGCTCTGGTTATAATCCATTCCTGTATTTTAAATTCTGAGAGGGGGAAAGGCTATGAAAAAACAACTTAAATACACACCTGCGCTGGTCTTCTGCATTTTTATTTTCATAATTCCTATCCTCTATCTTTCGATCACCGATTCGGATTATTCTCCGCTCGAGAAGCGAAAGCTTTCGCAGTTCCCCGAGCCGACGCTCAAATCTGTTTTCAATGGTAAATTCGGTGAGGATTTTGAAACATACCTTAACGACCAGATGCCGCTTCGCACATTCTTTGTAGGTACGAACGCATATTACGATCAGCTTTCAGGCAGAAACGGAATGAGCGGTATATACAACGGAAAAGACGATTATCTTCTCGTTACACCTGTTGAGGACAAATCTACATTCGACAATAACATCAGATTTATCGGTGAATTTATAGACGAGATCAAAAAACCTGTTTACGTATGTATCGTTCCGTCAGCGGGCTGCATCTACAACGACAAACTGCCGCTAAACCACTACAATTATAACGATGAGGCACTGATAAACAAAGTCAAAGACGGATTTTCGGAATATGATAATTGCACATTCATAGATATAATGTCAGATTTCAAGACACTGTCCGGTTCGGAACAGCTCTATTACAAAACAGATCATCATTGGACATCTCTCGGTGCATTCGAGTGTTATAATATACTCGGCAATTATATGGGATTTACTCCGACAAAACAGGATCAGTTCAATATCGAATCATACAGCGGGTTTTACGGTACCAACTACTCAAAGTCAGCTCTTTGGTTCAATCGCGGAGAGACGCTTGAAGTGTGGGATAATAAAAAACGAGCCGATCAGCCCGTTTCTGTTGTTATCTCTGATGGCGGAGAGGTCACTGCGACAGATTCGCTGTTTAACCGCAATAATCTTGATACTGAAGACCAGTATACAGTTTTCCTTGACGGAAACCACGCTATGGTAACGATAAATAACGAAAATGCAGAGACAGACCGTAAGCTGTTACTTCTTCGCGACTCTTACTCACATTGTCTTGCGCCGTTCCTTGTTGACAATTACTCGGAGATAATTCTTGTAGACGTCAGATATTATCTTAACCCCGTTTCGGACATCGTAACATCACAGAACATTGACGATATTCTACTTTTATACAGCATCGACAGCATTGTTAACTCTACAGATCTCGCCGGTATTTACTAAACGTGAATTTTTCCTAAAATACTCTTGATTTTGCCAATAAAATGTAGTAAAATAATGAAGGGTCTATTATCTTACTTTAATGAGGTGAAACAAAATGGCAGAGGAATACAATATTCGCGCCGAAAACAGCGATGTTATCCTTCATGTAAAAAAGGGACATTTTGCAACAATGCACAGTCACACAAATTATTTTGTTGACGTTACGACTCAGAAAATGAATCTTGCAGAAGCGAAAGCTGTCGCAAAGGAGCTTGCAGAAAGCTATCGTGCACAAACGATCATTGACTCGATACTTTGTATAGACGGTATGGAAGTAGTAGGTACTTGCATGGCAAGCGAGCTTACGCAGGATCATTATCTCAATATAAATGCGAAGCATCCGATTTATGTTATGTCTCCCGAGTATATTTCGGGCGGTCATCAGATGATGTTCCGTGACAATCATCTTCCCATGCTTTCAGGAAAGAATGTGCTTGTCCTCGCAGCTTCCGTAACAACAGGTAAGAGCGCGCTTGCAGCTATGGATGCCGTTGCGTATTACGGCGGTAAAGTTGTCGGTGTTGCAGCTATCTTTGCTACTGTAGGCGAATGTGACTCGACTCCCGTTAGATCGATCTTCGACCCGAACGATCTCGGAGATTACTGCAGTTTCAAACCAAACCGCTGCCCGTTCTGTGAGGAAGGCAAAAAGATTGAAGCACTTGTAAACAGCTACGGTTATTCGGCACTCTAATACTAAAAAAGCGTACCCTTTACGGATACGCTTTTTCTTTTTATCTGAGTATTTCTGTTCTGATCTCGGCGAACATCTCGGTCCAGTCGCCGATCATTTTATCTGAATCGTTAGTCACAAAGAAAACATTAAACCCCGTCTTGGGCGATGTATAGGCAAAGGAAACGTAAGATAGCATTGAGCCCGGATGCATAACGCCGCCTCCCGCTCCGATCATAACACCGTAACCATAGCCGGTCTGTTCATTTTCGGGAGAATAGTTCGCAGTCATTTCATCGTATGAAGCTTGTGACAGAATCGTTTTAGTGCGAAAGGCGGTCAGCCATTTATCTATATCCTCTGCTGTAGATACTATATCGGCAGCGCCCTCAGTAACTCCCGGATATGCGATAACACCGGGATCACCCGTAGATTTTGCGAAAACGGGGGAGTTCTTTATATCACTGATAAAGCTTGTGTGTTCCATGCCGAGCGGATCAAGTATATTTTCTTTAAGGTATGTATGGTAATCGGTCTCTGATACCTGCTCTACTATCTCGGCAAGTATCAGATAATTTGAATTTGAGTATTCGTAATTGGTGTCAGGTTCGAAATTAAGCGGCTGATTGAACAGCCATTCCTTGATCGCAAGCTTGTTGTCATAGGCATCTGATTGAGCGTAGATCTCAAATGGCAGATTCTCTTTGTCGAGTGAAGATGTTGTTCCGTCTTCATTTTCAACATAATAGAAATCTACTATTCCCGAGCGCATTGTGAGAAGGTTTTTGATCGTAATATCCTTGCCGATCCGGTATTCGGGAAAGTACTTATCGAGAGTATCGTCAACGCTGAGTTTTCCGGATTCTTGAAGCTGCATAACTGCGGTCGCCGCAATTTGCTTGGATATGGAAGCTATGCAGAATTGAGACTCGATCGATATTCCATCGCTGCCGTAGTCGGAACTGAGCGTTCCTGATGCACTGCTGCAGATCTCTTCACCATCCTTTGAGATCAGAATGACGCCTTCAAAGCCATGATCTGTAATGATTTTATTAAGAGCCTTTTGGCATTTATCCTTGTCGGGTGCTTTCGCTGTGCTTTTTGAGCCGACTGACGAATGTGTTTCGTCTAAGGCAGAAGAGACCTCAGAGGAAACCGAGACGGTTTCTGTATCATTTGAAGAACAAACAGCACAAGATAACAGTAAAGCAGCCGCTAATCCTGCGGAAAACAGCTTATTGATATTTATTTTCATTTGATCTCCTCCAATCTGTAATTATTATATCATACGACTTTTTATTCTTCAACAGCTTTTCTATATTTTGCTGACATAAAAGACGCCCCGATCAGGGACGTCTAAAATATTACTTATATTTTTTTAACAGATCAAAGTTGTTAGGTTTGCTGAAGTTGACAGCTTCTCCGGGCATGGGAGGAATTGAGTCGCTGTCCTCACCGAGCGTACCCGAGTAAGAATAATTAATAAACGCACTGCCTCCGTTGAACTCAACAAGACCATACGCCCAGTCATTTCCATTAAGGTAGTAAAGAGCCAGCGTGTTGCTGTTAGGGGAGATGTATGCTGTAGTGAAGTATCCGTCTAAGTCACCCTCGGGAACAGCCATATCTCCCTTTATTTTGTAAATGCTGTAGAGTCTGGAGGATTCCTGCTCCTCAATACGTGCATTTTCCTTCTCCGCAAGCTCGCTTGCATATCCCTCGGGATCAAGGATGATGAGATTGGAGGTGTCTGTATCTTCAGGCTTTACCTCCCGACCGTAAGCAATAACGAGATGATCGTCATTTGAACCTGCGATCTTGCAGACCGTATAGCCTTGAACGTCTTTGTCCTTGATAAGGCTTACCATATCTTTATACAGAGGCGACTCTTCATCTTTCTTGCTTTCGACCTTGCTTTCTTCTTTTTTGCTTTCGGCCTTGCTTTCTTCTTTTTTGCTCTCAGCCTTGCTTTCTTCTTTTTTGCTCTCAGCCTTGCTTTCTTCTTTTTTGCTCTCGACCTTGCTTTCTTCTTTCTTGCTTTCAGTCTTGTCTTCTTCTTTTTTATCGTCATTGCTCTTTTCAGAAACTACGCTGTCTAAATCGGCATTGTCCTTCGTCGCATAAGGGGATACGTAATCATCCTCAGGCGAATGACCCTTTAACTGACAGCCCGAATAGGAAAAAATAAGCGTTGCCGCGATAATTGCTGTAAGAATTCTTTTACTGCTTCTCATGATAAACTCTCCCATTACAAAAAAACTATAGATAACCTCATAAAGTATAACACAACAAGCCCGTTTTTGCTACCGTTACTTTTCCCGAAAATGAATATTCATTTAAAAATGTTTTAAACAAATTCTATCAAAAATTTCTCTGAAAGCTTGATGTTTCAACGTTATTATGCTAAAATATGGTCTATAAGGTAAGGACGCCGTATTTGATTTGCATGAGTAGACTAAACCAATGTTATCAAGCCACGGGTATCCCGCACATACTGAAAAACAGAAAGCATGGAGGTGACAGCGTGAAAGCATTTCTCGAAGTGTCTGCTTCGAAAGAAAATCTCGATCAGGTCATCGGATTTATATCTGAATGCCTTGAAGCTGTTCAATGCCCCTTTAAGCAAAAAATGCAGCTTGAGGTAGCGGCAGAAGAAATATTTGTCAATATAGCGAGCTATGCCTACGATTCTGCTACAGGCAGAGCAGAGATAGAGTTTTCCTGTGAAGACGATGCGGTTAGTATCACATTTGCCGACAGAGGCGCTGCGTTTGATCCTCTTGGCAAGGAGGATCCCGATATTTCTCTTTCGGCGGAAGAAAGAAAGATAGGCGGACTTGGCATCTTTATGGTAAAAAAAACAATGGACAATGTAACCTACAGAAGAGAAAACGACAGAAACATTTTAACGATCATCAAGAAAATAAAATAATACGGAGGAGATCACAATGACGATCAAAAAGACAAAAGAAGGCAGCAGTCTCATCGTAACAGTTGAAGGAAGACTGGATACGACCACCTCGCCCGAGCTTTCAAAAGAGCTCGACAATTCTCTCGACAATATAAACAAGCTTATTTTCGACTTTTCTAAGCTTGAATACATCTCTTCGTCAGGGCTTCGTGTATTGCTTTCTGCTCAGAAAGCAATGAGAAGCAGGGGGAGTATGACCGTTAAGAACGTACCCGAAATGATAATGGAGATCTTTGAGATCACGGGATTTACCGATATCCTTACTATAGAGTAAATATCAAAAAAAGCTTCACAGCCTATTCGCAAAGCATGCGGTCAGCTGTGAAGCTTTTTTCAGAGTATTGCCGAAAGATAGCTTATGATTATCATCAGAGTCATAAACACGAGCATAATTCCAATGATAACGATATGTGTTTTCCATTCCGAACGCAAGGTCGCTACGAACTCCCGTACAAACGCATTGACCCAGAAATATCTTTTGGTTTTGCTGCCGATACCCTCAGCGTGTATTCCTTGCTGTGTAGCAAGGATACCTGCACGGAACACATGGTAATTTGTAGTTGAGAAAGCAATATTCGGATCTGTATTTTTGCTTTTTTTTCTTTATAAGAGCCATAGACTTTCCGAGATTTTCAAATGTATTGACCGATTCTGTTTCGGCAATGATCTTACTTTCAGGTATTCCCGACTCAAGAAGATACCTTTTTATTGCCTCGCCTTCGCTGATGATCTCATCGTTTCCCTGACCTCCCGAGGGAACGAAAACTATGCTTTTGCCTGTTTTCTTCTTTTGCATTTCGGCAAACTCTATGGCCCGGTCAGCGCGTCCCTTGAGCAATTTTGTGAGCGTACCGTCACGATTTATCTGACATCCGAGTATAAGTATGTAATCTTTATCGAAAGTAGGGATCTTTTTTGCCGCCGTGACGCCTAAAATAATGGTAGCTATCAGAATAAACTCAAGGTACGTAATAATTGTCAGCATTGAGTTTTCTATCGCCATTTCTATGTACATGGCTGCTCCCCTTTCATTGTGAACATCTACGATCGTAGATCGCTGAAGATATTCACTTAAAGCAGCCGGGGCGACCGTACCGATACAAACCAGTATGCCGAGTATGCATCCGAGCATATTGCGCCAGCTTCTACCTTCGTTCTTTATCAGCTTCAGATTGCTTATTGTTACAAGTATTGATACAATAAAGGCGCACGGAAAAACAATGTATGCAAAAAGTGACAACGAGTTGAGCGAATTACGAACAGAATAAAAGCTAAAGTTATTTGAAAACACGAGTGTAAGGTGTCCTAAAAGTATTGATGAAAAATAGATGATAAGACCTAAATTCTTTACATTACTGTATTGGTAAAGATTATTGCGGATATCAGAAAGATATCTGTCGATCAGATAACCGATTAGGATAATCAGATAACACGAAACACATATAGGTATTATCCTGTCGCCTGTAACATCTCCGAAATAATCGTTGTAGCTGATTATACCGAGCGGATGAACATATAGCGAGAAAAAAGAAGAGTTGTTCTCATTGTCAGACACATCTACGAACGTTTTTCCGCTCGTTACCGCCGAGAATACGAGGTACAGCGTATCGTCCTTTATATACTTGTCGGTCAATTCGACCACATTGCTGCCGATAGTTATATTGATATCTTCGATAGTCGCCGAGTTGCTGTGGATCGGGATTTCGGCAGTGTATGTTTTTCCTATCGACAAAATTACAATAAAGCTTATTATCAAAGGTAATAACGCTGTTAATATGAGTTTCTTCTTCATGGGACGATCTCCTTTATTACAATATGGAGACTCTGCTGAAAATCAATGGCTCCACATAACTATTATAGGAAAACAGTTTCGTGTTGTCAAGATTATCCCAAAGCGCCCACGCTGGTGCAGGAAAATCCGCTGTTAGGTATTGCGGATCGCCACTTTCACTCCGCGAGAACGGCTGCCAACGATAATTATACCCTTACCAAAGCGTGCGGTGGACCGTCTTGCCTTTGTGCGATGACATTTTAGCCGCGTTACTCTGAAACGTACAGCTTTTTTCAGAGAATAATCCCTGCATTTCAGAATACTTATTTAGTTACATTATTTGCGTACACATCTTGCATATTTTACCCATCATTATACAGAATGCTGTGTGTTGACCTGCATTGCAATATATGATATAATAAACGAAGTTTGTATAATTTTAGAAAGGGGTACATTAAAAATTATGAACGAAAAAAGAAGCTCATTCTCCAGCTCAATAGGATTTGTCCTTGCAGCTGCGGGAAGTGCTGTCGGATTGGGGAACATCTGGAGATTCCCTTATCTTGCAGCAAAGGACGGAGGAGGTCTCTTCCTGTTCATTTACATTATTCTGGCGCTGACATTTGGATTTACTCTTATGGTATCCGAAGTTGCGATCGGAAGAAAGACAAAGCAAAGTGCGCTTACTGCTTACGGAAAGCTCAACGGTAAGTTTAAATGGGTAGGTGTTTTTGCAAGCGTTGTCCCGTTTATGATACTGCCGTATTACTGTATAATAGGAGGTTGGGTGCTCAAGTATTTCCTTGCATTCCTAACCGGCAGCGGAATGGAGACTGCATCGGACGGCTATTTTTCGGGTTTTATAACCGGATACTGGCAGCCGATACTGTTCGATATTCTCTTCCTTGCTGCAACTGCGATCATTATTTACCGAGGAGTAAACAAGGGTATCGAGTCTATTTCCAAGGTACTCATGCCTGTACTGCTGTTGTTTGTAATCGCTATCGCGATCTTTTCTCTCACGATCAAGGGAAACGAGGGCAGAACAGGGCTTGACGGACTCAAGGTATATGTAGTACCGAGCATTGCAGGGAAATCGGCACACGATGTATTCATAGTTCTGCTTGATGCTATGGGGCAGCTTTTCTATAGTATCAGTGTGGCAATGGGTATAATGGTAACATACGGCTCTTATTTCAAGGACGAATCCAATCTAATGAAGTCGGTCAACCAGATAGAGTTCTTCGACACGCTCGTTGCGTTCCTTGCAGGTGTTATGATAATCCCTGCTGTATTTGTGTTTCTCGGGGAAGAGGGAATGCAGAATTCCGGCCCCGGACTGATGTTTATTGCCCTTACAAAGGTTTTCGCACAAATGGGAACGGTCGGAAACATTGTAGGCTGTATTTTCTTCTTTATGGTGCTGCTCGCTGCACTTACGAGCGCTATGTCGGTGCTTGAAACAGTTGTTGCAAGTCTTATGGATTCATTCGGTTGGTCACGTTCAAAGGCAACGATTATAGAAAGTGTTATCGCGCTTGTGATCGGCATAGTTATCTGCTTGGGTTATAACATATTTTACTTTGAGATGCCATTGCCGAACGGTGCAACAGCACAGCTACTCGATATTATGGACTACGTCAGCAACAATATCCTTATGCCGGTTGTTGCGATCGGAACTTGTATCCTTATTGGATGGTTCGTCAAACCTAAGACAGTTATAGAAGAAGCGACGAAAAACGGTGAGAAGTTCGGCAGAAAACACCTTTATGTTGCAATGATAAAATTCATAGCTCCCGTTTTGCTGTTTATCCTCCTCCTCGGCTCTCTTGGTATAGTTAAATGACGAGATCTAAAAACACTCGTTCCGATTTCTTTCGCGGAGTTGCTGCGGGGATCCCGATCGCACTCGGATATCTTTCCGTGTCGTTTGCTTTCGGAATATCCGCAGTCCGCTCAGGGCTGACATTTGTACAGGCATCCTTGATATCTCTTACTAACCTTACCTCTGCAGGTCAGGTCGCAGGTGTTGAGGTTATTGCCTCAAGCGGCTCGCTTTTTGAAATGGCAGTTGTCCAATTCACGATAAATCTCAGATATGCACTTATGGGAATATCGCTGTCTCAAAATCTCGATAAAGGTTTTTCACTTCCGCACAGATTATTAGCCTCATACGGTATAACCGATGAGATATTTGCTGTTTGTTCCACAAGCTCCGAGCCAATTAAACCGAAGTATATGTACGGTATAATATGTATCTCAACGCTTGGTTGGGTCAGCGGGACCTTTATCGGCGGATTTGCAGGTCAGGCGCTACCGACAGCCGTCACTTCTGCTCTCGGTATTGTGATCTACGGAATGTTCATAGCTATAATAGTACCGCCGTCAAAAAAGAACAAAAGCATTCTTTTTGTGGTTATCCTGTCGGCAGTACTGAGTATGCTGTTTTACTATTTTGTGCCTGCTCTGTCTTCAGGTTTCACGGTGATAATATGCGCTGTTGTTTCATCTGTTGCGGCAGCACTCATCTTTCCACGAAAAGATGAGGAAGGGGCGGTGAACAAAGAATGACGATCGCACTTTATATCGTTGTGATGGCAGGCGTTACATATCTGATAAGAATGATACCGTTTGCATTTTTTTCAAAAAAGATCGAGTCGCCTTTTCTGAAGAGCCTGCTTTACTATATGCCTTACGCTGTACTGAGTGCGATGACTATACCCGCTATTTTTTTCAGTACAGGAAATATTGTTACTGCTGTTATAGGCACAGCTGTAGCTTTGGTACTTGCGTACTTTGATCTTCCTCTGATAGTCGTAGCATTATCGGCAGCGGGGATTGTATTTGCCGCAGGTCTTATTCTATAACAAAATAATTCAAATGCTGCATTTCATCTTTGATCTGCGGCATTTTTCTTTTTTAAGAATTTTAAATATCCTATTGAAATAGTATATTGTATAGTGTATAATATGGATAGTATAGCGATTTATTATTGTGCTTCATTTATTATAATTATTCCATGATTGGAATAAGATCAGAAAAGGATTCATAGTATTGACAATACGTGAAACATCCGTTTTTCTGCTTTGTCTTCCGTAAATAATGGTAGTTTATCCGAAGTAAACACTCATCTATATCGCAATTATTATATTTAGATATGTTGCTTATCTAATTTTGTAAAAATGGTTACAATTAAATGTTACTATTGATTTTTTTGTGGATATATGTTATAATGTTAATGACTATAAGAAAGATAAGAAATCAAGAGGGCTATAATTGCTTAGGCGAACTCAGCTTACGTCATGGCAAAACTATAACGGAAGGATCCTTCGGGATCGGATAAACCGAACAATTATTAAAGAGGGCAACAAGAGCAAGAACGAGCAGGACTACCGTATTATTGGATACGTCTTGAATAGTGTTTTTGTGTGCCCTCGTTTATTGTTTTTAGCGGAAACGTCTCATCGCATAATTATACAATGACATTCAAAACAATTATGGTATTTGCATCTGATGAGATGAATATGATATCACAGATTATTCACTTGTTATTCTACAAAACAGTTGCTTTGGTGCATTTTTGGTGCGCTTCAGATGATACAATATGTATATAATAGACGTATTGTAATCATTTTCGAATAAATACAGCATAAAAAGGAGGGAAATGGATATATGGATCAAAATCTGTCTCAGGCTGTTTTGGATAGAGGTCTCGAAGAACAGAATACAGCAACAGAGGAAAAAAAGAGAAAAAAGATCAGGCATCGCTCCCCGATGAACTCGATACACCTCTTTTTGATCCATGCGTTTGCGATAGTCGTGATCCTCTGGCTTATGTTCGGATTTATCTGCGGGCTTGCTACTGCTCCTAACAATGATATGTCTCCGCAGATAAAGACCAGTGACCTGTTGCTGTACTACCGCCTCGAAAATGACTTCAAAGCTCAGGACGTTGTTGTTCTTATGAAAAACGACACACGTTACATAGGAAGGATCGTTGCAGCTCCCGGAGATACAGTCGAGGTGACCGAAAAGGAGACACTCGTAATAAACGGTAATACCGTTACCGAGAACAATATATACACTCCGACTCCCGAATACGAAGGTTTTGTCAAATATCCCGTGACTCTCGGATCCGATCAATACTTTATTCTGTCGGACTATAGAAACGGCGGAGAGGACAGCCGCTATTACGGTGTAGTAGAGAAAAAAGAAATAATCGGAACGGTGATCACGGTCATCAGAAGGAACGATATATAACACCGGTAAATTTGCTGATAACGATACAGAGCTCATTCAAAAACTCTTTTATCACTTGTCGATAAATCAACAGATATCATTGATATGCAACGATAGGTATTGATTTAATACAAAATAGTTTGTAAACGATTCTGCTTTGCATTCTTTTAAACAAACATTTTTATTATCTTAAACACGGAGTTGAATTGTATGCTTGATAACAAAAATGAAGAAGTGATGCAGGAACTTCGGCATTATTGCAGCAGATCCGCCTTTACTGCTCTGATTCCGGAAATTTCCGACGACCTGAATGCACAAATAATCGAAGGAACGGATGCTTTGTATAAAGCGATCGGTAAGTTCCTCATAAAAATCAGTGTGGTTATTCTTATATTAGCTATTATAGTACCGACACTGTTCCTTGTTAAAAATTTGATAACAGACGGAACCGCCGGAGAAATTATCAGCCTTTATCGTTACGTCTTTTATGGAATTCCTCCATTGATTTTTGGGTTTATACTCCTGGCTGATTCTCCTAAGAAACAGACTGATACTCGGATTGATACTCAGTTGAAAATAATACAAAATAACGGAGAGCTTGAAAAAATGCTTGTTGATTTCAAGCAAAGCATTCCTAAATACAATGACGCCTTCCGTTTGGGGAATATTTATATTTTTGGCAGGAGTCCCGATAAGATCATCAAGCTGGATACGATCAAAAGAATAAGCCGAGTGCGTGACGATAAATATAGTGACGGTAGAATTACCGGTTCGAGTTTTTACATTAGAACTGACTTGGGATTTCGGCAGATCACGCTGTGTCATTTGAATTTTATTGATCCCCAAAATGACACGGACTGGTCAGAACTTATTCAGGAAATGAAGATGCGCCACCCTACGGTTAAAGTAACGGCTGCATTAATAGAACATAAAAAATATCAATCGCCTGAAGATTGATTATCGGTGCTATGCATTAATTGAACATTGTCTCATAGACCCGATATCGCTCAATAAGCTTATGGGGAAAGCAGATATCATCAGATGATCGCGATGATATAACTTTTTGCTATTATCGATAAATTTGCCAATGTGTAAAAGTGTCAGGAGGTGTGTCGTGTATGAACAATGTTAAGAATTTTTTCAGATATGCCGATAATGTTCTCATGGCGCTTTCCTTTCTGATAGCAGGAATAACGATCCTGTACAGTGGTTACGTTCTTTATGACGTTTTCTACACAAACAAATCCGCATTCCCGTCTTTCGATATGCTCCAATATAAAAAGCAGATCATAGATTACAATGCAAGCTCGTCAAGCTTCTGGTTCGAACAGGGCGGTTTCAATGCATTGCTGAAGCTCAATCCCGATACAGTCGGTTGGGTAGAAATAGAGGATACAAATATCAACTACCCGATATTGCAGGGCGATGACGACCTGGAGTATGCATCCAAAGATTTTAAGGGTGAGGGTTCGATATCCGGCTCGATCTACTTATCTGCGTCGAACAGCGGTGATTTTGGAAACTATTACAATATCATATACGGCCATCATATGGCAAACGGCGCTATGTTCGGAGATATAGAGAAATTCATGGACGAGGATTATTTTTTCAGCCATCAAAAAGGAACTCTCCAGACACCAAGCGCAAATTATGATCTTCACGTTTTTGCCTGTGTATTCACAGATGCTTACGATCCTATGGTCTACGGAATACTTGAGGGTACTTTTGACAGTCACCCCGAGGTTATGAATTACATAAAGGATAATGCGATCGTTCAGGATGTTGATTATCTCGATGGATATACTCCCGAAAAGGTAACGGCATTCTCGACCTGCGGAAGTGCAGCGACCAACGGACGTATCGTGATATTTGCCGATACCATACCTGTCGACTGGTGGAATACAGGCTCGGGCAGGGATACCGACGAAGGACTTGTCCGAAAGGCAGTTGGTCACATTCTCGCAAACGGCAATAAGCATTGGGCTTTACTCAATCTTGTATGTGTGATCCTGACATTCCTTGTACTTCTTCCCGTATTCCGCATCAATAAAAAATATCGTCAGAGAAGCTATTCAAAAGATAAGATAGATAAGATAGAAGTCTATACCGAATGGATCGAAGACAGCGGAGGTCAGGTAAGCGACCTCGTAAAAAAAGTGTATAAGAGCCTGAAAGATTTTCTTGTAAGAATGACGATCGGCGTTGTTATTGAGATATACTTCGTTATAGCGGCCATAATTGCATTTATTCTGACAGAAAATATCAGAACACCTATGGTTATGTCGGACAATTGGACTTGGCTTATGGTGCTTATATTGGGTCTTGCGATACTTACGGATATCATTTGCTTCCGCTTCTACGGAGAACACCCTTATATGATAGAAGATACACTCAAAGATTTCGCCGAGAGATACAATAATGGTGAGGATTTCCATGGATCACAGCCAACTACGGTTTGATGTATATAGATCATAGCTATATTAAAAATCAGAGTGATTACGACAGACAGTCGGGCGTATGAAAAGTACACGCATCATAATGAAAGACAATAATAACGTTTTAAATTGAGTGTTATGATGAGAATGAATGGAAGATGTTTTCCGAATTATATTATTAAGATGGCATAACTTAACAGCAATAATAATCCTGATATTGTTGCGCGAGAAAAACATAGTCATAGCTCATCAGATTGAGTTGATTTAGTTCATAAGCGAAAGGAGAGTGACTGCGTTATGAAAAAGTTAATAAACAGAGTATTATCCATCATCACGGCGCTCGTCATGATCTTCCTTTCGATCGCACCCTCTATCACTACGGCGTATGCCGATGAAGCGCCCGCAAAAGACAAGGTATCTACCCCAGATACGCCCGATAGTTCACTTACCGAGCAGACTCTCACTGCAACTATCTACCAAAACGGCAGGTACAATACCATACTCGATGACGACCCGACCGAGATCACGCTCACGGGAAATATGCCCGAGGGCGCAGTCGTCAAGGCATACCCTGTAGAATATGATCTTGCACCGACAGAGAGAAGTGACGTCCCTGATAAGGACGGAACTCCCGACGCAGAAGGCTCCGTTGTACTGGCATACGATATCTCTATATTTGATGGAAAAACTGAATTTGAACCTGAGGGAGACTCTATTTCCGTTACTTTTAAATCACCCGAACTTGAACAAATAGATGAAAGTGATCTCTCTGTTATTCACTTAAAGGATAACGGTGAGGAAGAGGAGATTATCGAGAAATCCGCCGATATCGGTGAATTGACTGTTGAGACAGATGGCTTCTCTGTATTCCTTATTGTAAAACACGAAAACGGCGATATCGTCAAGCCGAGAGTCATTTTCCACTATCTTAATTACATCTACACAGAAAACAACGGTGAATACACCTCGTCACCTTATTATTTTGACACTAAATCAAATACAAGCCCTAAAGTTCAGGTTTGTTCTCAGATTGTAAAGGACGGAGAGACTCTGGACTATGTTCCGACGCCTCCCGACCACAATTTGAGCCATTTTAACGGCTGGTACATAGTGGATAAGGTATCGGAGACCAATAACAATGTTACTTATACATGGCCGAGTGACCCTACCCGTCAGGTATTCAATCAGACTGTGACGGTTACAATGAGCGCTGCGGATCAGACCGGAACGGCTGTTACATGGTCTATCGGCAATATTACACGCAGAAGCTATGCTGATGCCGAGGGCGCAGTTCATGTTTATCTTGCTCCGCTTTATGTGAACTATCGTTTTGTAAATTTCTACGATGCAGATAATACACTCATTGCGAGAAAGCTGCTTGTTCTCGATTCCAACAACAAGGCAACAATGCTCATAAGTGACATGGAAGCGACCAATCTCGAAGGAAACTACTACTTTATGGGCTGGTCTAAAATGCCGTTTACAAGGCAGAACAATCAGCAGGATTCCACAAATACGGTATCGCTCTATCAGGACGGCTACAAAAAGATTACGTACATCACGCTGTATCAGTCCGATGAGAACACGATACAGATCTATGAAGGAAAAACAATGACCGGCACTCCGCTCATGTCGATTGCTTCTACAGTATCCGGCAACGTAGATCTTTATGCAGAGTATGAGCAGGCTCATTGGGTCCGCTTTATCTCGGGCGAGACCGGCTGGGGATCTTTGTATGTTCCGGCTGATTGTCTCCTCGGATCAACGCCGGCATCTAAGCTGAAGGTCACAGAAAGAAACGGCTATAGATTCGAGGGATGGTGCTGCGGATATCAGGACGCAAACGGTACAATTCATTACCGTCTCAACGATGGCAATTATGTTTCTGCAGCTGATAACACACACAACCTTTCCGATTACTGCTTAGTATCCAACGGAACGGCTTCGCAGACCGTGGACGGTGAAACTGTTTCTTATTCGCCTGTCGTTACGGGGAAAAACTTTGAAATAATGAGCGGCAATCCGCCTGTATCTACAGGTAACGTAGGCAGCGGCGGAAGTCTTACCACAATTGCAGACACCTATCTTTATGCGAAATGGTCGCCAAGGTTAGATACTTCTTATAAAGTCGTTATCTGGAAGCAGAAGATTACGGACGGAGTATATCTGCCGGACGAAGACAAAACCTACGACTATTACGACATGAGAACTGTTGATAATGTTTCGTCTCAAACTGTCATCGGGACGCTTGAAGGGACAGCGGCGGCAGATGCACTGCATTTTTGCGATCCATCGAGCCAGTTTAATAACCCCAACGGAGCATTTACCGGATTTGACCTTGGACGCTATGACAGTCTTAATGTTGCCCCGGACCCGCAGGGTACAACGGTTATTAATGTTTATTATGACAGAAAGGTGCATACTCTTCATTTTCAGGCAAATTATGTCAACAGCTATACATGGTCTGTTGCGGAAGATGATAATGGCATTCAGTACGGAATTGTAGACGGTGCATATACTGAATTGACTCGCGTCAGTGACGGCACGTACAATAAATATGAGTATTCCCCTGCGTATAAATTCTCCGCTAACGAAGATCCGGTAATGTTCGGAATTGTGGACGGACAGTATGTTCAGTTGATCAGAAGTCCCATATATGAAGATAGAGAAGTAGACGTTCCGATCTATAAGCAGACTAACACCTTGACGGCGGGAAGCAACTATCTTATAGTCAATTCAAACACGGCAGGCAGTAATCAGTACGCACTGGGGCGCAGTGGAACAGATGTGGTGCGAGACACTGTCAATATTAATGCAGGAACTACGGCAACGGATAATAAAGTGTATATTCTCCCAAGTGAAGTATACGAAACCTCAATATGGAGTGTATCGGGAAGTTATAAGTTCAAAAATGGAACTTATTATCTACGTCGTAGTCGTAGCAATGATGCTCTCAATATAGCTACGACTGATTCTAATAATACATGGAGTTGGGACGGCAATAATAACAGGTTGTCCAATAGCAATAGGTATTTACGTTATTACAAAAATACCTTTAGTTTAAGCACTTCTACCAACATCGTATATCTCTACGTAGAATCTACGATGAAGGAAATACAAAACACCTTAGTGGGATATAAATATATCTACAACGGTGTAGAATATACCGGTTCTCGCTTTCTTCCCGACGGAACAGCCGAATATAATGATACACGATACACCGATGCTGCATGTACAACCGTTGCCACAACACACGGCAGCGGTCAGTATGGTAAGGACTCCAATGGAGTTATCTATCCGCTAATCTATACAACAGGTCCAAAGTATAAGTGGACGTATGTGGACGATAACGGTCAAACACAAACTTACACAGCAAAGCGTTTTAAAAGAAACAATGCAGCGGGTTCATCATGGAAAGACGTTTATACGATAACGGCGCTGTATGGGCAGAATATTGGCAGCCATTTTCCGATTAGCAGTTGGACTGGAATTCATTATAATACCGGTCAAAGGTGGGATCCACAGAATTTTAGCAGCACTCAAAACACTAACGGATATCAGAACGCTTTTGAAAAAGTTCTTGTTTATATTGACAGTATGCCGGATTCGGATGTAACCTTTCGCCTTGACACAAGTTCAAATACGACAAAGCATCTGTACTATTATATTGAACCGCTTCCCGATGCTGATTTAACCGGATTGGAAACAAGAATATATAATGGCAAAACCTTTGTACGATATAAGAAAATTGATGCAAACTATGGATATTTCACAGAAAGAGAGGACTATCTCAATCTAAATGGCTTTTATAAAAGCGCTGATTATGTACCTCAGGGTTACACGTACACCGGAGATACACTTCCAAGCGGAAATGCTGACAGAACCGGAAGCGATGTTTGGGGGTCGGGAAAAGGGTTATATCATATCGTGTGCTACTACCTTCGCAATAGCACAAACCAAAAACTCACCTTCGCCGTAAACTACCCGGGCGGCGCAACGTTTGAAGAAGGCAACAAGGTCAGAAGCGAAAACATGGTATACAACAACATGCCTTACGAGCAGCCGCTTACAAACTATGCAAACGTAGCTGTACCGACAGCACCCGACCATTACACATTCGACGGTTGGTATGAGGACATGAGTTGTACCAAAAAGTTTGACTTCGCCAATGAAAAAATGCCGAACGGCAATAAGGTGGTTTACGCAAAGTGGTACCCGAAGTATTACAGGGTCAAAATCGACCCGAACGGCGGTCAGGTCGCAGGCACAGACAGACAAAACGAATCCACCTACTTCTGGCTGCAATACGGTACGACTATCGGACGCTATTCGATCGAACGTGACTACGTAGAAGCAGAGGTCACATCGCAGACTGCTAATGCCGCACCGCAGGATTACTACTACTACCGATATGTTACGTTTAACGGCGTAGAACACAGCAGGATAGTTTACCTTGGTAACAATCAGTATGATCTGTATTGCTGGCATGTTGATGAAAACGACCCGAATTACTCAGATCATAAGGATTATGAGGGCATAAGACCTGCTTATTTCCGCGAAGCGGAGTATATAAGCATATATGATTATCATACGGAGAGAGATGCGTTTTATCAGACCCTTGTAAACGGCTTTAAAAAATATGATTCAACTCTCACCACCACGCAGGCACAAGCTCTTGCAGATGCATGGGACGAGAATTACATTGATAAAAGTAAATATTACAGGAAACTTATACCACAAAACGGAGATCCCTCTTGGTCGCTGGTCGGATGGAATAGGGTAGATAATGAAGGAACTGCGAGCGAAACTCTCACACCATACGATTTCGGTACCGCCGTTACAGGAGATGTAACTCTCCGCGCCGATTGGCGTCAGTCGGGTCAATATTACATCCGTTACAACGCCAACATGACTCAGGCGGAAAGCAGCACCGGCGTTCATGTAATTGCCGAATTCAGCAGCGGTCATGAAATATACGATCCTGTAGTTCCGAACTCCTCTGATGATATTCAGGGCTACGCCGACAGAGCGCAGACACATGCTCAGATTGCACCTCAGAATATCCGAGGAGGCGCAGGCGACAACAACGTCTTCCAGTTCGAGGGTTGGCGTGTGGTCAATGCCTCAGGTGAGCCGCTCGACAGAAACGGAAATGTAATTACAAACGGAACAGGTGAATTGTTCCAGCCGGGTGACATTGTTGATGTTCTCCACGAGCAGGTATCAAACTCAAGCGGCGATACCATCTATATGGAGGCATATTACAGCGCAATCTCCGTTTCTCACAGAAACCCTGATGTCACATCGATCACGCTGAACCCAAACACAACACAAGGAGGGTCTATCGACCCGAACGCTGCTGTGATGCCCGATTGGGGGAAGCCGGGAGACAGCAGCATTCCGTATAATTCAAGCGAAGATGTTTACGAGATACTCTTCAATAACACTCAACTGAACATTGACCTTAATCTTTTTGATTATCGAAAGTTTTTCAAGAATTCAGAAAACTTCTTCCTCCTGGGCTTTGACGAACAACCGAATCCGATGCTTATAAAGGACGAGAACGGCAATACAACTCCGTACATTCCTAAGTACCCTGCGGATTCCGTTATAGCCTTTGACAACCGGGAAACGCTTCCCAATAAGCTTTATGCCATTTGGGAACCGATGGTCTACACCACATTTGTAAACAATACCGGTGCGGACATCAGGCTGGATATTACAGGCTCTACCTACACCGACATTATTCTTGTAAACGATGCAACAAAGCCGTACGAACGTTCCGCGATCGAGCACCGCGATTATATTGTGGTAACAGCGGGCAAAACACTTCGTATAGTTGTACCGCACGGTCAAAACGGTCTGCTTGATGTGAAGTTTACAAATGATCACCCCGGGTTCCTCATGGACGCATTTGTTACAAATCCCGACCAAGGTCTGTCAAATTCTCAGATCGCAGATGATCTTGCGTACAGAGCTCCCGATGTGCGAAATCAACAGACGATGTTTTACAGCTCCGTCGGCATAACGTATCGCTTTGAGGAGGAAGCGCTTCCCGAAGCTACGTTTGATGTTAACGGAGGAACATGGACGCATAATTATAAAGGACCGACTTATTCCGGTGGTGGTACTCATAGCGACAGCTCGCTCTATACCCATCTTTCCGGTACAACCGGCACGACCGATTACGGCAGATTCAAAATAGATGTAGCTAAATTGAATTCAACCACAAAGCCGAGCGATCCCACGCCGCCCACAAACTCGGGCAGACAGTTCATCGGTTGGACGTCCGACCCGGTTATTGCGAGGATAACTGATTTCAGTAAGCCTGTATCGAGTATCGACACAAGTGCTGTAATTACCACTCAGCTCGAAAGGCAGCATTTGTGGGATCTTGTAAACACCTATTGCAGCAAGTACAATGTCCGACAGGAAGATATTGATAATTTGCTTCAGGTTGTCGAGGTGTCGTCCTTCTATAACTTCTCCGACCCTGCAGGCGGCTGTGTATACTACGCCGTTTACGCCGACACGGTTACGGTTAATTTCCACTTGATGTACGAACGCGGTACAACCGACAGTAACCATACTTGGGGCGGAGTTGCTGCGGACGAAACATACCAACCTGTTGAGAGAAACGACTCAGCTGACAATCGAAGACATTTGATATATACCCGAAACGTCGTAAAGGGCAGAATCGTAGTTAAGCCGAAGGCTCCGTCGTATAATGCTGCAAACAGTAACTACAACTTCCTTTACTGGCTGAAGGATGATTATTCACACACTGCAGTTAGTATAGAACCATCTTCAGTTACACCGCATGATTTCTCAGTACCCGTTACAGAGAATCTTGACCTGTACACATCCTGGACTGAAAGGAAATTCTGTACGGTCACTCTGGAGAAAAAGCTTGAAGGAACATATCAGCATAATGTAGGCGGCGAACAGGAAAGGTTTGTACTCTCGTATACTATAATAACGTACAGGTACTATGCGGTCGGAGGTGTAATTACCAGAACAGCCGGTCAGGAACTTAACCCGAGTATTGATCCGGTAAGCTCGTCTAAGACTATTCTTCCCAACAATCTGAACAATACAGACCAAACACTTAAAATACCATTGTATTATTGGACGAGTGGAAACTATCTCTATGAGCAGGAGATTCAAATATCCGAGAACGACTACGTTGCAAACGGGTATACACTGACTGTTGAGGGTGCAACAACATCCACTAACAAAGGCAAATACGAGACGGGAATATATTACTATGCACCCTTCTACAATTACGCAACGGGTGAAAATGAAATTAAATGCTTTACAAATTATAACGGCAGTCCTGTCTGGTCATATTATGTTGACAGCGAAAATTCACCCGTATTCTGGTCTAATACGTGGTATTCGAGCGGCAGTAATATCGGCTCCTCTTCAGCTATATCGGCGCCGACACAGCTTGATGTGAATAATCTCGTTTTCACGAACACTCGATATGCTGCCGTCAGATTCGTTAAGGTGGATAACGGAGGAGTAAACAGACTCAACGGCGGTGAGTTTACCATTCAAGGACTTGATGAAAACGATACACCGATCACTGACAGAGTGCTTACGATGACTGCCAAAAGCTTTACCGCTAACGGTGAATCAGCTCCGAAGCGAGGCAGAATGATAGCGAACAACAGCAGCAGTGCAGATGGTAAACTCGCTTTTGATTTTGCAGAAGCCGAAGTCCTTTTCAAAGAGGACGGTAATTACCTGCTTACAGAAGTGAAGCCTCCGACAGGTTATGTTCTGCCTGAGAATCCCGTTGTGCCGATACGTGTTAAAAACGGTTCTATAACAGCCGATGGCACTTATAACGGTACTGCGAACAATCTTCTTGTTTTCCAAAGACTTAGGGAGTGGAATAACCACGAGGTTACAGCGGATAACGAATTTGCACTCGTAGTCAAAGATGATCCTATAAAAACAAAAGTCGTTATTCAAAGCGTAGATTCAAGCGGTACTCCTATTACCGCACCGAACGCCTCGCGCTCTGCGGTATTCGGGTTATCGGGACACACTACCCAAACGGCAGAGATCATCGCCGATACCCTAACCGTGAACACATCTACAGCGAGAACAGCGGTAAAAGAGCTGTTGTATGGTGAATATACGCTTGAACAAACGACAACGCCAGGTGACGAATATAAGACCGCCGAGGAGATCTCGATTGTTATAGACGCAGGCGCAGCAAATGAGTCACCAACAATGGTTCGGGCAACCGGGGCAAGTGTTTACGGCGTGAAATTTGACAATACCACTCAGATGTGTGTAGTGTCGGTCATAAACGAGGTCGAGGGCTACAACCTTACCGTTGCGAAGTATATTATCGGTGATGACACCGGTCAGTCGTTTACAGTAGAGATCACAGCGTCCGACGCAAGCAAGGTAAACGCTAAGTCATTCAACGTCAGACAGAAAACCACAGGAGACTTTGTAAGCGACACGCCGATAACTTTCACAAACGGAAAAGCTACGATCTCGTTAATAGCAGGTCAACAAAAAGAGATACGAGCGCTTCCCAAGGATATAACCTACACCGTTATAGAAATTGATGCGAACACATATTCCGCTCAATTTTACGCTTCACGAGCAACGGATCACAACACATCTGTGGGTACGCAGGTAACGGGCGGAATTTCCTTCTCGCTGACCTCTAATATTCTCGCCGAGATCACTAACGATCTCCGCAAAACCCCAGCTCCAACCGCCGTCGGGCAGGTGAAGAGAGCCGCATTTGTCTCTCTTATTACACTCTGCACATTCGGCGCAGGAATATATCTCATGCTTTCAAAGCGCCGAAAGGAGGTAGGTTACGATGCGATCTAACTCCGTTTCGCTGCAAAGCAAGCACAAAGTGAGGAGCCGTGATAAGCCGCCGTGACAAAGTTTACCACGAGCTCTGAACATAATACAAAGTACGAAACAAACAGTTTTTATTTTTTTTAGAAAGGAATGATTTTAATGAAAAAGACGAAGTTTATGACAAGACTCGCCGCCGTAGTATTTGCACTTGCGATATTGTTTGCAATGAGCGTTCCGGCGTTTGCTGCGCAGGATTTGACAAACGGCGAAGTTGGCGGATATACAACTGCCGACACGCAGAACGTTGATGACAAAGTAATCAATCTCAAGAAAGAGATCACCGTTTACAACCCCGACGAGGCGCTCGTTTACGGACCTGCAATTACTTATACTTACCAGATTGAACCTGCTTCCGGCACAGAATTGGTAACAATAACTGACGAGGTTAGAGATCACGCATCCAATCTTGCAACTACCACAACTGCTCTTGCAGGTGTAACTACGGGTGTTACCATGACAGGTACTTCTGCAGATACTATAGCTTGGACAAATGCAGATATTCTTAATGCATCAACGACAGGTACTGCAAACTATAAAGATCTTACAATTGATTTTTCAAATGTTGTGTTTACTGCACCCGGAGTTTATCGTTACAAAATCACAGAGACAGCTACAAGCTATATAACTTCCGGCGTAACTGACGGCGGTATCAGCAATGTTAGATACCTTGACGTTTATGTAATGAGATCTGCTTCCTACACCGATGGTACAGCGGCAACACAGTGGAAAGTATATGGCTATGTTTGTGTAAACAGTGATTCTGCGACAACTGCAATTACTCCTTCCTCTGCAGTTAATACAGTCAAGACAAACGGTTTTGTTGATACAAATACAGCCGAGAATACAAGTACAGCCGACGAATACCGCACATATAACCTTACACTTGGTAAGACACTTAGCGGTGATGATACTATGAACAGCCACAAGTTCCCGTTTGATGCGACATGGACGGCAGGATCAGCTACAGGCACATTCCAGTTTATTGTTGAAGAAACTGGCACTGCTCAGGTTGCTTCAAAGACCGCACAGACAGCTACAACGACAGTTAATGGAGCAACTGTTGCGGCGGATACTCTGTATAAGGTTGGTGGTGCTGATGCAGTTGGAACAACAGATAAGGACGGTACACCTTCAATTGCAAACGGTGGAACTATAAAGTACATTGGTATCCCGAATGGTACAAAGGTAGCTGTTACAGAGAACAATGATGTAATGGGTACAACTTACGCAACAACAGCAACTGATAACTCTGCTGCTGTTGCATTCACGGGCGGCACAGCTGTTCTCTCTTCCGATTCTAAAACAGCTACCATGGATCCGAACGATACAGCTATCTACGCTCAGGCAGCCGCACCTACAAATGACACAAATGTTGCTATCCAGTTTACAAACGCACTTTCAATCATCTCTCCCACAGGTCTCGCATTCCGCATTGCTCCGTATGCTCTTATGCTCGCAGCAGGCGTTTCGCTGATCGTTCTCTTTATCAAGAGAAAGGAAAATGACGCAACCGATATGATCTAAGTCACGGCGGATCGTAAGGTACATACATCACAGCTTGAATAAGCCTTGAACCGAAAATGCCAAAGGGCAGACGGGAAAGGGCGGATCTGAATCAGGCACGTTTCGGCGCAGGGTCAATAGGTCCTGCGCCGATCTTACATAACTAAGGAGTAAAATAAATGCTTGATTTTATAGAGGTAAATACTCACAGCAGCATAAGGCTTGAGCTCGATCAGGTGTTATATGTAGATCCTTTTCATATCGAGCACGAATCTCATGATGCTGATATCATTTTCATAACACACAGTCATTATGATCATTTGTCACCTGATGATATACGCAAGGTGAGTAAGACTGATACTGTACTTGTATGCCCTGAGTCAGTTCGGGAAGCGGATAATTTAGGCCTCAGCATTTTAAAAGTCGGCACACACGATCAACGCTCTGTGAAGGGTGTTGAGTTTGAAACTATCCCCGCATATAACAAGCTAAAACCTTTTCACCCAAGGTCAAAGGGCTGGATAGGGTATATTATAAATAGCAGAGATCAAGGACGAATTTATATAGCAGGCGACACGGACATTACCGATGAAAACAAACAGGTAAAATGCCGCATAGCAATGCTCCCTATCGGCGGTACATTTACGATCGATGCTAAACAGGCGGCAAAGCTTGCTAATATTATCAAGCCCGAGTATGTTATACCTGTCCATTACGGAAGCGTCGCAGGAAAGCCAGAAGATGCCGATACGTTTGCAGCATTAGTTGACAGCAGTGTGAGTGTGGTGCTGAAGGTAAAAAAATATTAGTATACTGCGAGGGTTAAAAATGAGTTTTTCCAAACCGCAAAAGATCATATCTTACATTTTGAAGGTTATAGTAATTCTGTCGGCACTTATCGGTACGTTTTTGAGTTGGTACGGCGGACGTGATTCGTTTATGGGCGGCAGAACGGTTTTTATGTATTTTACTATCCAGTCCAATATTGCTCTTGCTGTAATATGTTTGATCGGGCTTATTAAGATGATCCTCGGAAAGCCGATAAGCGAGCTTTGGCTCGTCATAAAATATGTAGGGACTGTCTCGATCACATTAACAGGTGTAGTATTTTGCTTTGTTCTCGCACCTACTATACATCACGGTACGTGGAGTATCCAGAACATCTTGACACACGTTGTTGTTCCGATCGCAGGAATTCTCGATTTCTTTGTTACAGAAATAAGCGGCAGTATCAAAAAAAGACACGGCTTCTGGGTAATCCTCCCGCCGCTGCTTTACGCTATATATGCAAGTATAGGTTATGTAATGGGGTGGGAGTTTGCAAAAGGCTACAATTATCCGTATTTCTTCCTCAATTGGGGCAGTCCCGCAGGTGCATTTGGCTTCACAGACGAGCTGCCATACATGGGCTGCGCATGGTGGATAATTGCTATCTTTTTTGCCTTGATAATTGTCGGGTACACCTATCTGGTCATTGTTTTTATTCTCAAAAAGCTTTTAAAAAAATCTTAGGGAGTAAGTGAAATGAAAAAACGATTGGAAGTCCATTATTATATAAAGCACGGTAAAAGACACGAGTTCTATAATTCAATTATTGAGAATGGAATAGCCGCCGATTCATGCAGTGAAGAAGGTAATGAACAATATGACTACTATTTTAGTACAGAAAATGAAGATGAACTTTTATTGCTCGAAATGTGGTCATCAGAGGAGGCGTTAGCTGCTCACAGCCTGACTAAACATTTTGAGAGGCTTAAAGCAATCAAGGATGAATTCGTCACAGATACAGTGATTAATCGCTTTGATATTCCTGATAAAGAATAAAAACACAACAGGACTTCTGCATAGGAAAGTCCTGTTTTTTACTTGGACTTCACATTTAAACGTTTTTTCTATTTTGCTAATATCGAATAATTGATAAATATATCAATAGAATGTTTTATCGGTCACGCAAAATTGTTATAAATAACAATAGATAAACAACAAATGAGCATTAATATGTATTTAAATACCGAATAATGCAAATAAATTGATTGACATTTTTCGAGTGTCATTTTATAATTAATCCATAGAAAATATGTTTATGTAGCTTGAAAGACAAAACAAATAATCAGAAAGCTGAATTCTTATGACTGTTCAGCTTTCTACTTCTACGGTGGTGATATTGTGAACAAGGTACTAAGAGAAGAAAAGAAATTTCTGATAAGTATTGCCGATTTCCTTGAAACAAGCGCTCGTCTTGAAAAGGTGATGCTTCAGGATCCTCATAACGGAACACACGGATATATCATCCGTTCACTTTATTATGATACGCCCTATGACACAGATTATTTTGAAAAAAATGCCGGAGTTGAGCTTAGACGAAAGATCAGACTTAGATGTTATGATCCCAAGCAGGATTTTGCAATGCTTGAAATGAAGCAAAAGCAGGGCGCCCGTCAGATGAAACGCTCACTCAAAGTTTCCCGCGAGGATGCTCAGCACCTGATAAAAGGCAACTACACACCGCTGCTGCATTATAATGAGCCTTTCGCAGCCGAGGTCTACGCATTGATGCGAACCCGCGCATACATTCCAAAGACGATCGTTCAGTATAACCGTAAGGCATTTATCGCAAAAGAGAACAAGATACGTGTGACATTTGATAATCGCATTGTCGCTACCGAAAGCTGTTTTGATCTTTTTTCCGAGAAGCTCAATATGAACCCTGTGCTGGATCCCTATGATGTTGTACTTGAAGTCAAGTTCAACGGCTTTTTGCTCAATTATATTCAGGATATGATAAACAGTATCGACAAAAGCGAGCTGTCGGTCAGTAAATATGTACTTGCACGACAAAATGCTTATCAGACACATTTATAAAAGGAGAGTATCTGAAATGAAAGAAAGAATCTATCATTTGTTTGAAAACAGCGGTGAGCTTTCGCCTCAGGTGATATTACTCAACATAATCATGGCGGCAGTTCTGGGAATGTTTATCTTTTTCTCATACATGATTACCCACAAGGGAACGATTTACAGTAAAAAATTCAATGCCTCACTCGTAGTTCTGACAGTTCTTACAGGAACAGTGATGACGGTCATTGGAAATAATATAGCACTTTCTCTCGGAATGGTCGGTGCTTTATCCATAGTGAGATTCAGAACAGCTATAAAAGACAGCCGCGATACAGTTTACATATTCTGGACCGTGATCGTAGGTATTTGCTGCGGCGTCGGAGATTATGTTGTAGCCGCTATAGGCAGCGCAGTTACGTTCCTTGTGCTTCTTGTGTTCGGTCTTATCAAGAGCGACAACCGTATGCTGCTTATAATCCGCGCTTCCCGAAAGCGTCAATCTGCTATTCAGGCGTATGTATTCCAGACATTTTCTCATAAGGCTATCCTCCGTGTCAGGAATACAGATGATGAGAATGTTGAGTTTATCTATGAGATAACCTCGAAGCAGCTTCAGGAAGTAGAAAACAACAACGATGATTTTATCGACTCTATCTATCAGCTCGGCGGGATAGAATACGTAAATGTAGTTATGCAGAATGATGAGGTATCTAACTAATAGGGTGGGATCATGAAAAGAAAGCTAATAGGGTTTTGCCTGACACTGGTGATCCTTGCTGTCTCTTTTGCTGCCAATGTCGCAGAGATCCCCGAGAAAAAGCGGATACATCAGCACCTCGAGGCAACGGAGTTTCCCATTTGCAGTGACCATGGAAACGAGAAATTCTGTACACATCTTCCTCTTGTACAGATCGACACATCAGGTCAGGAAATTCCCGGAAGGGGCTATTGGGAGAATGGAGAGACGCACTATACCACTTCGTCCGACGGAAGCGACAGGATAGGGGTTCGTATCACGGTGACCGATCATAAGGACAGACGCAACCACACAGATGATGAGCCGGAGCTTGAAAGCAGTGCGATAATCCATGTCAGAGGGCATTCATCTCGCCATTTTGATAAAGCCAGCTATAAAATCAAGCTCGTTACATCAGAGGGGAAAAACAATCTCCAGAGCGTCATGGGAATGCCCGCTCACAGTGACTGGGTACTTCACGGACCGTTTCTGGACAAAACGCTCCTTCGTAATTATCTTTTTTACAACCTTGCGGGCGAAATGATGGATTATGCTCCCAATGTCCGCTTTTGCGAGGTCATGATAAATGGCAGTTACGAGGGTGTCTATGTAATGACAGAGAGCATAGACGCAGGCGAAGACGGAGCAAGACTTCCTCTATCTGTCAGCCGAAAAGACGAGACGTATACAGGTTATCTGCTGCGTCTTGACAGGCGTGACGCAGAGGATATAAACAATTTTACGGAATATTCACTTCGTATGGACAGCACTCTGGGTGTCAATATCGTTTTCCCCGGTGAACAAAACCTGACCGAAACATTAAAAAAGGAGATCACATCTGATTTTTCCGACTTTGAAAAGTCGATATACTCGTATGACTTCGATGATTCTGATCTCGGCTATGAAAAACTGATTGATGTTGATTCATTCGTTGATTATTTACTGATAAACGAACTAAGCTGTAACTACGATGCCGGATCTCTTTCAACTTATATTTATAAATTGCCTGATAATAAATTCCGTATGTGCGTATGGGACTTCAACAATTCTTGTGACAACTACCAGGAAGCCGCTACATCTGAATATGAGTTTCGTCTAAACGACGGATTGTGGTACTGGATGCTGTTAAAGGACAAGTACTTCTCTCAGAGGATCGTTGACAGATATTATGAACTGAGAAAAAGCTATTTTTCCGACGAATATCTTGACAGCTATATTGATGATGTAATAGCCTATCTTGGAGATGCCGTTGATAGAAATTACGAACGCTGGGGGTATTCTTTCGAAAGTAATTCAGGCCTATTGATACCTTCGAGCCGGAATCTCCACAGTTACGAAGAATCGGTGGAACAGCTCAGGGAATTTCTTCACAAACGAACATCTTTCATGGATCGTAACATAGGAAGTCTTAATCAGTACAGCGCACAGTCAAAGATAAAAAAATATGTAGAAAACGCAAATTAGGGAGCATTATCAAGCTATGAAAAAGTTTATTATAGCCGTATGCATAATAGTTCTGCTTGTAATATTTGCCGATGCCGCATACTTCCGGCTTGGCTGGTACATAGACCTGAAGCCCTCAGCTCCCGTAACGTCTTTTGTCAAGACCGATGGAAAAAAGATTTTGATGAAAAAAGACGGAAGTTATGAGGAATTTGAGATAAAAGGGATCAATCTCGGATCTTCTATCCCCGGAGAATGGTCTACAGATTATGCGATAGATCACGACACTTATCTTCGCTGGTTTGGTCAGATCAAGGAGCTTGGTGTAAATACTATCAGAATCCATACCCTTATGGATGACGATTTTTATAATGCGCTTTATGATTACAACAAGGATAATGAAGATCCTGTCTGGATCTTACAGGGCGTGTGGGTCAATGATTATATGCAGAATTCTCATCGAGACGCTTACGACAAGGATATTTGCGATACGTTTCTGACTGACTGCCGTACCATGCTTGATGCAATACATGGCAACAAGAAGCTTTCACTCGGGCGTAACGCATCATCGGGTTCCGGAAATTATCTGAAAGATGTTTCACCTTGGGTAATAGGATATATTCTCGGCGTTGAGTGGGAAAACGTTACTGTAGCATACACCGACAA
This sequence comes from uncultured Eubacteriales bacterium, assembly GCA_900317815.1. GTDB lineage: Bacteria > Bacillota > Clostridia > Oscillospirales > Acutalibacteraceae > RUG592. The sequence goes on from ONIC01000002.1 coordinate 35,293, forward strand.
CAAGTATATTGAAAACAAGGAATACAACAGTTACACAGGAGACTATATGTACACGTCCGGGAACGCAACTCCCTTTGAAGCTATGCTTGCCATGGCAGGGGATAAGCTGATCGAATATGAATCGAACCGGTATAAGACTCAAAAGCTGATCGCATTTACAAATTATCCTGCGACCGACCCATTTGATTACCCTTCAGAAGTTAGCGATTACTTTATGAAGTGCGCAAAGATCGATGTTGAGCACATCAAAAACACCGATAAATTTATAACAGGACAATTTGCGTCATATCACGTAAACCCTTACTACCCCGATTACCTTAAATACATTGAGGATTGGTCAGAGTTTTACGATGGTGAAAAAGAACTGTACCTGACATCGGATGGGACTGTCAATACATACAGAGCTTATCTTTCTTTTCTCAACAAACACCATTCTATGCCCGTCGTTATTACTGAGTTTGGTTTTTCTACGGGCAGAGGAATCGAGCATATAGATACTAACACCCACAGAGATCAGGGAAATATGTCTGAGCAGGAGCAGGGTGAGGCTATTATAAGCTGTATCGAGGATATAAAAGCTGCGGGCTGTTCGGGCTGCTGTGTTTTTTCCTGGCAGGACGAATGGTCACGAAGAACACCTAACACAATGTATACAGTCAATCTGAAAAGGAATCCTTACTGGTCAGATTATCAGACGAACGGCCAATATTTCGGACTTCTTACATTTGACCCCGGAGAAGAAACATCAATTTGCTATGTTGACGGCGATATTTCCGAATGGAAAGAAAGCGACATCGTATGTTCGGATGACAGTGGATCTCTTTCAGTAAAATATGATGAAAAGTTCATATATATATTGATACAAAAAGATAAATCCGATCTGTCCGATCAGAAGCTCTTTGTACCGATAGATGTGACCCCGAAAAGCGGAACAAGCTATAGTGACGAATACGGGCTGCTTTTTGACAGTGCGGCTGACTTTCTGCTTATTATTGATGGAAAAGACAACAGCAGACTTAAAGTACAGAAACGATACGAAGCACTTCGTTCAACGTATGCCCGGGAAGTGTACGGATTTGACGCATATTTAAGCGGTCATATTCCTGAAAAAGACGATCCCGGTTTCGTTCCTATAGATATGATTGTTAATGAGAATGTCTTTACAGTAAACCCTGAAGAAAAGATACCTGCCGAAGTGTACGAGACAGGAAAGCTGACATATGGCAATGCATATCCGTTAAGTGAAGATTTCAACTCCCTTGCTGATTTTATAATTAACGAAGACAGCGTTGAAATCAGGCTTCCGTGGCAGCTTCTCAATTTTGCCGATCCATCCTGCATGAGTATCCACGATGATTACTATGAAGAACCTAATTACGGCATTGAGTACATAAACATAGACAGTATAAAGATCGGAGTGTCAGACGGAAAGAACAAAAAACGCATTATGATGTTGCCTGTCTCTCTTGAAGGCTGGGGCGACGAGATATCATATCACGAACGTCTGAGAAGTTCGTACTATATCCTGCAGCAGTACTGGAATCCGTCTTACAGTAAGTAATAACATCCTACCAGGGGTGATGAATTTGAAGGTCGAGAATTTAATATTTGCCTACCTTGTCGTCTGTGTATCTATGATAGGCTTCAACATATTCTGTATATTCCGCTTTCGCCGAAATGACAGACTGCTGACAAAACGCAGTGGTGATTATGTTGAAATAATACGCAGCGAAGCAGAAAAGGAACTCGTAAGTGACGAACATAAAAGATTCTTGATGAAAAAGTTGATCAGAGTTAGCGGTCTTATGGCTTTTGAACGCTCGCTCGATATCTTGCGTAGGGATAACACCATTTCGCTCGAAAGATATCTAAGCCAGCTTATACCTGTCTTTTCTCAGCTAACACTTGAATACTGCCGTAAGAACGAATTGCAGGCGGCATATTTTCCGTATCTTATAAGTGAGTACCATCTTTTGAAGGGTGAAGACAATAAAAAAGTAAAACGCGCCCTTTTTGAACTATTGAAAAGTTCAAGTATATACAGCCGCGAAAATGCGCTCGGAGCATTTTACTCTATCGGCAACAGCACAAATGTGGCTGACGCGCTGAGAATAATCGACCGCAGCGGATACTATCACCACAAGAAGTTGATTACCGATGGTTTGATGAGCTTTCAGGGCGATAAGACTGAGCTTAACCGCATTCTTTGGGAACGTCTTTCTGATTATTCGTTAGAGATGCAGACGGCTATACTTGATTATATTCGTTTTTCAACTGGTGATTTTCTCGAGGAAATGATGGAACTGTTTTCAGAAAAGTATGATAGGGAAATAAACTTCTGCGCTATCAGGTACTTCGGCAAGTACCGATACGAACCTGCGTATGAACATATTATAAAATACGTTGAGCAGGAAAACAAAGGGCTTTGGGAATACACTGCAATAGCTTGCCTTGCAATCTCCAATTACCCTACGGAACGTTCGATCAATGCACTTAAAGCAAATCTCAACAGCCCTATTTGGTATGTTCGTTATAATGCGTCACAGTCGCTTGAAAATATGGGACTTGAATATGTAGATATGATAGATGTCTTCGAAAGTAAGGACCGTTACGCGGGTGAAATGATGCGTTATCGCTTCGATCAAAAGAAAATCAGAGAAACGGAGGCAGTAAAATCATGAATTCAGCTTTATTCAATGATAACGTATTTGAATTCATCAAGGTATTTCTCGTTTGGGTCGAAATATTCTTCGTTGCGTACCTTGTAGGCTACTCCACGTTTCTGTTTCTTGCAGTAGTAACAGGGTCAACGTCACTATATAAAAATAGACAGCGGGAAGCCTTAAAAAAATGTATTTCAAAAGGATCATTATATACCGATAAGCATCATCGTACCTGCATACAATGAGGAAGTTACCGTTGTTGAAACGGTACGCTCACTCCTCGCTCTCGAGTATACACTTTACGAGATCATTGTAGTCGATGACGGCTCAAAGGATACAACATCGCAGAAGCTTATCGAGGCATTTGATATGAAGCCTATACGCCGTCCGATACAGCGTCAGATCAAGTGCCGACCTGTAGAGTTCATATATGAGGCGAAAGCCGACAATGTATCACTGACGCTTATCCGAAAAAAGAACGGAGGAAAGGCTGATTCACTGAATATGGGCATAAATGCCTGTGTTTATCCTTACTTTATATGTATGGATGCCGATTCCGTATTGCAGTACGACTCACTCAGCAAGATCGTAAAGCCTGTTCTTGAAGATGAAAATGTAATAGCAGTGGGAGGAGCAATTCGTCCTTCAAACAGTGTTGAATTAAACCGCGGCAGAGTTATTCATTACAAGCTGCCCGAGAATATAATCGCCTGTATGCAAGTGCTTGAATATGATCGGTCATTCCTTGCATCACGAATTCTCTTTGATAAGTTCAACGGCTCTCTTATTATATCGGGTGCGTTTGGTCTATTTAAAAAAGAAGCGGTAATAGCTGCGGGAGGCTACGATCCCACAACGATGGGTGAAGATATGGAGCTTGTCGTCAAGCTGCACGATTATTACATTTCAAATGACCTGCCGTACCATATTCGTTACGCTACCGATGCAATCTGCTGGTCACAGGTTCCCGAACGACTGCGCGATCTGTGCAGACAGCGAAAGCGTTGGCATCTCGGATTGTTTCAATCCATGTGGAAACACAGGGTCATGCTCGCAAATCCGAAATTTGGTCTTGTAAGCTTTGTCTCATACTTCTACTTTTTGATTTATGAGCTGCTTTCACCATTTATAGAGGTATTTGGAGTCGTCACAACACTGATCGCCATTGCGGTAGATCTCATAAACGTACCCTTTATGCTTCTCTTCTTCTTGATCTATGCTGTTTTCGGTGCGATACTTAGCCTTACAGCATTTTTCGCAAGGATACAAACCATAGACCTTGAGGTTTCTTTCAAAGATGCATTAAAAGCTATGTCGCTGTGCGCATTTGAAATCTCTGTTCTTCGATTCATTATGGTTTGTGTGAGAGCGACCGCCTTCTTCGGGTATAAAAAGAAAAAGCTGCGCTGGGGAAGTATTGAACGTAAAAAAATCAATTTACAGTAGGGACTGCATATGAAAAAAATGATTTTTGCGCTGTTGGCAGCGGCTGTTATTATTGTAACCTGGACTTTTTGTGCGTATGCACAAGTATTTACGACGACAGAAGCTACAAACGGAGATTGTATATATATAGCAGGCAATCCCGATATGTATCCTATCGAATACTATGATCCGAAGGATAAGCTCTATAAGGGAATACTACCCGATCTGTTCGAGCAGATCTCAAAGAGGGGCGGTATCAATTTTTCTTACGTAAATGCAAGTTCTTCAAATATTCAGGACAGATTAGCTAAAAACAATCAGGTCGAGATCGTATCGGCGCACGTCAGAGGCGAGGTAGACTTTTTGTCAGATGAGGTGCATATAGTCACACTTGAGAATGAAGGAAAACAGATAGATATCTGTATCGGCTTCACCTCCATAGCCTCTGATCAGCTAAAGGATACCGTGATCAGTAGTATCGATTCTCTATCGGGAGAAGGAATGACTCGGCTTGCAATTGAAAATGCATCGACGGTCCATACATCAGATTTTTCGTTCTGGATGCTTTTCATGACTATAGAATTATCAATTCTGATATTTCTGCTTTTCCTCAGTATCCTCAAGAGACACAATACACAACGACAGGCACTGGAATATGAGCTTGCAGATACTATGACAGGCATAGGAAACAGCAGCTATTTTGAATACAGATATCAGAACTTTATCTCGCCCGCATCGGGGACTCTGTACTATATTGCTTACATTGGTGTGGATATTAAACATATAGTGCAGTACTACGATGCTGCACTTTCCGATGAATTACAGATAGCAGCCGCTGGCGAGATATCCGAAGAAGCAACCGAGAGAGATTTCTGCGCAAGAGTATCCGACGGACGTTTTGCTCTGGCTTTTGAAGCTCCGACAATAGAGTTTGCAAAAGAGAAGCTTGAGAAGCTGTTGTTAAGACTCAATGGTCTAAACAGCGAAATCTCTGTCAGATTTCAAGCAGGGCTGTATCATCTCGAATCTTCCGGCATATCCTGTAAGCAAGCGTTATTCAATGCGCGTCAGGGTTATTACAGCGCACGAGAAAGCAATGAACTTTATGTAACGAGTGACCGTGAACTACTCAAGCATGAAGAGTACGTACTTGGCTTAAAGAAAAAACTCTGGCGGGCGATAGAAAACAAAGAGTTCCGCCTGTATACACAGTATATATTTACAGGCGACGGAAAAAAAGCCTGCGGTGCAGAAGCTCTTTCACGTTGGGAAAATCCCGAAGAGGGAACTGTCTTCCCGAAGGATTATATAGAAATGCTTCGTACTGCGGGGATGATCGAGGATCTTGATTTTTATATTCTTGAAGAATGCTGTATTACTCTATCAAAATGGAGAGAAGATGAAAAAAGAAATCTGTGGCTGTCTTGTAATATGACTGAACAAACTCTTGCCAAAGATAATTTTTCAGATAGGTTTAATTCCATTATAAACAAGTATGATTTTAACAGAAACAATCTGGTGCTTGAAATAACAGAAGACGCTTTCACTAATAACGATGAACAGGTGATCGGAAATATAGAGTTCTGTAAAAAAGCAGGCTGCCGAATAGCACTCGATGATTTCGGGCTTGGCTGTTCCTCCTTTAAGGATCTTGTTTACTATCCTATCGACATAATCAAGATAGACAAGCAGATCGTTGAGAAATCAAAGACAGAGAGAGGAAATCATCTGCTCGTAGGTATAATCTGCCTTGCACATTTCCTTAATATAAAGGCACTATGCGAAGGGGTAGAGGATGAGAATGAGCTTAATAATTCCATAAAAGCAGAATGTGATTACATTCAAGGCTTCCTTCTTGCAAGAACGATCCCTGTGGATGAAGCATCCTCGGACAGAGATATAACATTTCTACAGCAATAGAAATTCTAATAACGCAGGTCTGTTATCCTGCGTTTTTATTTTATACTATGAATATATTCAAGGTAGAATACGCCAAGCAGTAATATTTATACAAATATATAATTGTTTATTTGATACAAAATATTTTTATTTTTTTGATATCAACTGTTGAAAACCGCAATAGGATATGTTATAATGAATGTAACAAATTCGGGGGAATGACCTGTTTTTGAAAAAATCACATTACTTCAAGAAGGAGCTGATTGTATGATCCGTACATCAAGAAAAACGATTGCATTGCTTATGTCATTGGTGATCCTGTTTGTGATGACATTTGTGTCTCAGAAAGCAGAGGCATCGGTAATTACCGATGAGTCTTCCGGCTCCACACAGGTCGGAGATTTCGCCGGTCTGTACAAGTATATTACTCAGGACGGTGATGTCGAGATCGAGCTTACTAAGGACATTGCTTATTCTACGGAAACTTTCTGCGATTTCCTTTTTACTGTAGGGAGCGGTACAAAAGTGCTTGACCTTAAGGGACATTCAATCGAATGTGACAATCTTGCAGAAGGAGACAATTCCTCTACGATGTTTGTAATACAGAAAGACTGTTCACTTATTATAAATGATACAGTCGGCGGAGGCGAGATCAGATATGACGGTCCAAGGATCGTAAATTCCTATTTTTCGCTGCGTGACGTTTTCAGAGTACATCAGGGCTCTCTGACAATAAACGGCGGTTCAATCTATGCCGGTCACGCTGACGACCGTCAGCAGGGCCGCTATGCTCAGGTAAACGGATTTGCTGTAGTAAACACTGGTACATTTACTATGAACGGAGGAATGCTCGAAGGCAGAGGTTATTACAATAATGCCCAAAATCCGTTCCCTTGCGCTGCGCTTCAGGCATCAGGCGGTATGTCCGTTATAAATGATGGAGAGATAGTCGGCGTTGGCAATGCCGACGCTGTCAAGAAAGGCGGAAGCGGAAAAATGGCTGTTTATTCGGGCTATTTCCACACCGAAACATATAAATACATAATAGTAGCCTCTCAATGGGTAAATAACGGCGAACTTAAGCCTTCTACTCAAAAATATGATCTTTTAGGCGGATTAAAAGGCAGGATAGGCGCAGAGATCGGTGAGAAACCAACCTTTGACACGCTTGTATATATCGACGGAGAACTTGTGGAGAATGTGTACGATTTTTACGATTACAGAGTTCCCGTAAAGATCAAGCCGCTCGAAAATCGCAGCACAGGTTTCCTCATGGTAAACGGAAGTATGCCAAGCGAACCTATTGATTGGAACAGAGCAGATCCGCTGCCTGTTCATGTCTCTCTCGATAATCATTATTTTATGTGGCAAACTGATAACGACAAATTCGGAGATCACAGCTGCGATTTCAAAGTCACGATAATTGAAAAAGATACGAATAAAATAATCACATCCGAAGTTATTAATTACAATATGAGAAGTATCATCAAGAGTGATGATATTTATGAATTCGATTTTTCAAAATTCTTGACTAACGGCATTAAGACTTTATTAAAAACAGGGAAAGAATATGTTCTTCACTTCTACCTTGACGAACATTGGAAGAGCAACGAAGAGTACAATATACGTACAGAATACCCCCAGACCAAGAACGGATATGTGGTACTTCACATTACAGAACCGAAGATCTTGGATAAGGTAGAAATGAATATAGATGTTCCCGTAAATGGCAAGACTCCAAAAGATTTAGCTTTCCATGGTGATTATGATGTCTGCTCGCTCTCTCTGGAAAGCTGGACTCAATGTGAAGGTTCATATCCTGTGCTTGACGATTCAACAGCTTTCGTGGGAGGCAAGGAATATCAGGTCAGAATAAGTGCTGCTCCTGCTCCGGGATACGCTTTTGACAATAAAACAGAATTCCGGATCAATGGCAAGCTTATGGGAAACTATATAGGAAGAACTGCCAACAGTGCGGGTATTCAGGCACGATTCTTAGCAGAGTCGGAGAATGTACTTGATGAAGTTTCCTGTGTTATTACGCCCCCGAAGGCGGGAGAACATCCTGACAACAACCCTGTATCGAGCGAACCTTCAAAGTATACGTTCGAGTTCCATAAATGGTATCTGAACGAAGAACCCTATCCAAACCTGACCAAGGAGGATGTTTTTGAGAAGAATAAGAAATACACCGTCAGACTTTTTGTAAACACAGTCGGAAACAATGCTTTGAGTAATGATACCACATTCTATATTAATGGTATAAAAGCAAGTTTTTTCAACGCTCTGACCCCATCAAGAGTAGGTATTCAGGCATCTATGACTGCGAAGGATATTCAGCAGCTTACAGAAGCAGGAGCACTTATCTACAAACCACAGGTAGGGGAGGCTCTTGACTTTGAACCGATATCTTCCGAAAAATCAATGTATGACGTTTTCCTTGTATCCTGGGCTGTAAAAAACGGAGACTCGTTTGAAACATTGGAAGCCGGCGAGTTCTTTAAACCCGGAAAGGTATACCGTATAGAGATACGTTTTGAACCATCGGACGATTATATTATCGATGAGAATACAGAGTTGTACCTCAATGGTGATAAATGTCCCCGGAGCGGCGAAGCTGGACTACTCAGAAAAGAGTTTGAGATGGAAGACATCTCAAGCGGGATCTACGGCGACATAGACGGAGACGGCTATATAACGGCAAACGATGCTCTGTTGATACTGCGGTCAAGCGCAGGGATGGAAACACTGTCTTCAGAACAGGAGACTGCTGCTGATATCGACTGCGACGGCTCGATCACAGCGAACGATGCACTTGATGTACTTCGCTACAGTGCAGGATTAAGCAGTCACGAAAATGTCGGAAAACCTATTTAGGAATAATTCAATCGTCTACAAAGAATACAGCGGCTTGCTTGTGCGAAGAACACAGCAAGCCGCTGTTCTTGGTGATATCTCACATCAGATAATCTATCGTTATATAAACGAAATATTGAGAATTTTTCTAAATTTCAACAATGACTATGTGGATGTGTCTTGACAGTTTTCTATGTTTTGACTAAAATATTATATAGGGTCAGAATGATATTTTATTATGTTTTTTCAGATCAAATAAATGGAGAATGTAAATGAATAAAGCACAGGCTATGTCATCAACAGGAAAAAAAGCTCCTGCGATACTCAAAAAGAAGTGGTACTTGTATATGACCGAGTTTTTTGCAGGTATGTCAGTCATGGCGGTAGAGCTTGGCGCCAGCAGACTATTAGCTCCTTATTTCAGCTCCTCACAGATCGTATGGACTATTATAATCGGTACTATTATGATAGCTATGGCGCTCGGTAATATTTTCGGCGGCAAAAGTGCCGATAAAAACCCCGATCCCGACAAGCTATACGGAAGGATACTTTTTTCGGCAGTGTGGCTTGCTGCAATACCTTTTATTGGAAAACTCGTTATCGCAGGGATCGCTGCTTTGCTTGTCCTCACGGTCAGCACGAACTTTCTAATCTGGGCTGCGTTTCTAACTTGTATGATAGTATTTGTTTTCCCGCTTTTTCTGCTCGGAACTGTTACTCCATCACTCGTGAAATACACCGTTGACAGTCTCGACGACAGCGGAAAAGTAGTCGGAACTCTCGGCGCGTTCAATACTGTCGGCAGTATTCTCGGCACATTCCTGCCCACATTCGTTACCATCCCAACCGTAGGGACCTCAGCAACATTTCTTATCTTTGCGGGAATACTACTGGTCATCTCCATAATATATTTTGTGTTTTCAAAGACAGGAAAAAAGAGGGTAATAGCTTCGGTATGCCTTTTTCTCGTGTGCTGTTTTCTCTCTCCCTCAATGTCGTTTGCGTTCTGGGAGAAGGGTCTTACCTACGAGGGGGAGTCTGTTTACAATTATCTTCAGGTCAGCGAAACACCTCAGAAAGTATATTTGTCTACGAACGTCCTTATCGGAGTTCAATCCGTTTATGTTAAAACAGGCGGTCTGACAGGAATGTACTATGATTACGCGATGGCTGCTCCGATTATGGCGGAAAAACCTGATGACAAGACGGATATTCTGATACTCGGAATGGGTACTGGTACATACGCAAAGCAATGCACCGAATATCTCCAAAATGTAGAGGTAGAGGGAGTTGAGATTGACGAAAAGATCACCGATCTGGCTTATGAATACTTTGATCTCTCGAAGGAAATTAAGGTAACAACGTATGACGGACGAGCTTTTCTGAATGTCTGCAAAAAGAAATATGACGTTATAATGGTCGACGCATATCAGGATATAACGATCCCGTTCCAGATGTCATCGCGCGAATTTTTCACACTTGTACACGATCATCTGAAGAACGGCGGCGTAATGGTCGTTAATATGAATATGAGAAGCGAAAGGGAAGACGGGATAAACAGTTATCTCTCCGATACCATTTCAGACGTATTCAATAATGTTTATACATTAAAAATTGATAACTCTACCAACACGGAGCTTTTTGCGTCCGATGATCCTAAAATGATTGAAAGACTTACAAATGAATCGGCTTCGCTCAAGAATAAAGACCTAGCAGCTTTTATGGAGGATATCGACAAAAGTCTGATTCCATATGAGAGCAAAGATCGTATACTGACAGACGATAAAGCACCTGTTGAATTGCTCGGAATGAGCGTTATAGATGATATCATCGCGGAAGAACTCGTCTATTATAAGCAGCAGGTCAAAGAAAATGGTTTCATGAGCCTTTTGGATTAGTTTTTCAATATTATGTCAATATGTTATATTCACACATTTCAGAATTGTGCAAATAGTAGAAATTGAAATAATACGACTGAATCTAACAAAATTGTAACTAAAAATCGCTTTTTCTTGCATATAAAAGTGATTCTATACTGGACATTTATTGGACAGCATTTGATATAATATTATATATTTTATAATCAATCAATATGTAAAATGAAATTTTTTGCTTGCGAGGTTTGAAAAATGATTTCTTTGATTTTATCGATGGTAGTACTCACTGTAGGTTATATCATTTACGGAAGGCTAACCGAAAAAGTTTTCTCACCCGATGATCGGGAAACACCTGCAGTCAGGATCAACGACGGTGTAGATTGTGTACCAATGAAGACATGGAAGGCTTTTCTTGTACAGCTTCTGAATATTGCAGGAACAGGACCCATCTTTGGCGCTCTGATGGGAGCTTGTTTCGGTCCGATCGTTTTCTTGTGGATAGTTTTCGGAGCAGTTCTCGGCGGCGCAGTTCACGATTATATGACGGGTATGATCTCGTCACGTCATGACGGAAAGTCGATCGCCGAACTTTCGGGAATATATCTCGGATCTGCCGCAAAGTGGATAATGCGTGTGTTCTCAGTAGTATTGCTGCTTCTGACCGGCACAGTCTTTGTAAACAGCCCGGCAGCGCTTCTTGCACGTCTCACTCCGAATATGCTCGGAACCACCTTTTGGATTGTTGTCATACTTATATACTACATCATCGCCACACTTGTTCCGATTGATAAGGTGATAGGGAAGATATATCCTGTTTTCGGCATAATTCTTATTATTATGGCAGTCAGTATAATTGTCGGTATATTTGTCGGCGGATATACCGTTCCCGAAATATCGCTTAAAAATCTACATCCCGATGAACTTCCGGTATGGCCGTTTATGTTTATAACAGTTGCCTGCGGCGCCATCTCGGGATTCCACGCTACACAGTCACCTATGATCGCCAAGTGCATCACATCCGAAAGAGAGGGACGCAAAGTCTTTTACGGAGCGATGATAGCTGAATCCGTCATTGCGCTTGTCTGGGCTGCAGGCGGAGTGGCCTTTTACGGAACGACTCATCTTCTCGGAGATGCGCTTTCGAAGCTCGGACAGTCAGGTGTGGTATATGATATATCGACGGGAATGCTCGGAATGGTCGGCGGAGTACTTGCTATAGTCGGCGTTGTTGTATGCCCGATAACATCGGGTGATACGGCATTCAGAAGTGCACGTCTGATACTTGCAGAGTGGACTAAGCTCGATCAGAAGTCGATCAAAAACCGTCTTATCATTACTATCCCTTTGCTAGGTATCGGAGCACTGCTGACACAGCTCGATTTTAATGTTCTTTGGAGATACTTTTCCTGGAGTAATCAGACACTTGCGATGGTCTCCCTTTGGGTGGCCACTTCATATCTGATAAGAACGAACAAAAATAAGATTTCTTCACTTCTGACAGCAATTCCCGCATCGTTTATGTCCGCTGTCAGTCTGACCTATATTTTGCTCGCAGACGAGGGATTCCGTTTGTCAACTACGATCGCTTATCCCTGCGGAATTGTTTTTGCAGCAGTTCTTTTTGTGATCTATCTTGTTCTAATGATCAGACACAGATCGGCAGGAAAATAATAACGAATAAAAAGAGAAGGTTTTCATTTAAGATACATTTTTTTAGTATTCGAAAGGAATATGCGTAAACAAATGAAAAGTCACAAGCATTCACCTCTTATTCTCGTGCTTGCTGCATCAGTCTTACTTTCGTCGGCGGCTTGCAGCACAGAGACTACACCGAGTTTAGGTACTTCCGTACCCGGCAATGGAAAATGGATAGACTCCAGCATTAGAGGTATGGTCACCGATGAATCAGAGATCCGCTTGCAGGATGACTTTGCAGCTGCTGCAAACAAGGAATATGACAACTCAGCAATCAACTGTTTCAAATTTAGGAAGTATTATACTTGGTATTTGCATTTTTCTTTCAGTATACGCCGATGAGTTCAGCTCGCGCTCAATGCAATGTATTATCGGCAGAGGGCTTTCAAGAGCAAAACTTCAAGCGGCAAAGTTCATTGACTGCATCTTACTAACCATTAACAGCTATCTTATTTTGGTTATTTTGGTCTTTCTTCTGAACCTTATTTTCGGTACAAATCTTCTGCCTTCCGAGAAGACCATGATTTACGCCGCATTTTTAACGAGCGCCCTCAAGGCGATCGGATATGGTACGATAAGCGCTATATTCCTCTATAAGTCTTCAAATGTTGCTGGAGCGACCGTTGTAGATATTCTGCTTTATATGGTGCTGTTTTTATTTATTGATATGATTGCCTCGTCTGCACCGCTTGCACCGATAATTATGATCCACAGAAACTGCTTTACAGGCAGAGTGTATCAGATATATTCACGCATTGTGCTCGGACAGCCATTTATAGGTATACTTGTAAACACGCTTGTAATTTATGTGGGCGGCGCACTTGGTATCTCCATGCTCGTCTTCAGAAAGAGAGAACTGGAATTTTGATCGAACGATTCATCACGTACAGAGGACATCTCTGTGTGCGGTGAATAAACTTGTTTTACGGGTGGTGTATAAGGATGAATTTATCACAAGAGCTGGTAACCAACTGCGCTATCCTGTTTCCTGTTTTTATGCAGATGGCAGGATTGACAGCCGCTGTCCTGGCAGACCCGTATATCAGTAAAAGAAACAGGAAAGTTATGATAACCATCACGGCGCTTTTGTTCGTGCTGATTTCACAAAATATCGCTGACTTTCTCCTACAGAAAACAGACCCTGTAAGATTTCCTTCTGCTATACAGATACGGATTTTTACATCTGTTATCGGATATACTGTGCGTCCAATCATATTGCTTTTATTCTGTAAAATAATCAGCCCGGATCGCAGATACCGTGCCGTATGGATATTACTGATTATAAATACTGCGGTACATTGCTCGGCTTTTTTCAGTCATATCTGCTTCTGGATAGACGAAAACAATCATTATCAGGGCGGTGTACTAAACAGACTTTGTCTATGGATAAGCATTGGACTGTTAGCTTATTTTTTATATCTTTGCATCTACGAATACAGAATAAACAGCAGGATAAGCTTCTGGATACCTATCTTAAACATCCTGCTTATCATAGCATCAATCGTAATGGACAACTGCGTTGGTGCTACAGAGCAGATAGTTTCATATCTTACAATAGCTATGGTAAGTGCCTGCTTGTTTTATTACATCTGGCTTCATATGCAGTTTGCCTATGCGTATGAGCAGGATCTCAAGGCTGCTCAGCGTATCCAGATAATGCGCACTCAGATACAACCCCATTTTCTTTTCAATACGATAACGACCTTCAGAGCGCTCTCTTTACAGAACCCTCAGGCTGCATACGATCTTGCGGGAAAGTTCGGACAATATTTGCGTCAGAATATAGACTCTCTCGACACTTCGGGTATGATTCCCTTTGAGAAAGAGCTTGAACATACGAAACTCTATTCCGAGATCGAAATGGTTAGATTTGAAAATATCCATGTGGAATATGACATAAAGGATCTTGATTTTGAGATACCTCCGCTTACGATCCAGCCGATAGTTGAAAATGCCATCCGCCATGGAGTGCGCATCCGTGATAAAGGGATAGTCCGTATCTCATCAAAGAGATCCGGGAATGCACATGAAATAATCATCAAGGACAACGGAATAGGATTTGACCTTGACGAAATTGAAAAAGGCAGCAGGGAACATATAGGAATAAAAAATGTTAAGGAACGAATTGAAAAAATGAGTCTCGGAACAATGACTGTAGAAAGCAACCCTGACAAGGGTACGATTGTTACTATACGTATACCGGTTTCAAAGAAGGAGGAAAGCGATTGAGAGCAATATGTGTAGATGATGAGAGGATAATTCTTGAAGACACTGTAAAAATGTGTTTGTCTATGGATCAGATTGATCGTGTCCAGGGATTCATAAGATCAAAGGACGCTTTGGATTATTTAGAACAAAATCCCGTCGATGTAGCGCTGCTCGATATAAATATGCCGGATATGCGAGGGATAGAGCTTGCAAAAAGGGTAAAGGACATATCCCCGAACACAGATGTGATATTCCTCACAGGATATTCGCAATATGCGCTGGAGGCATTCTCTGTCAGAGCATCAGGGTATCTTTTAAAACCTGTAACAAAAGAAATGCTCTCGGAAGAACTGCAATACATTCAGAGGCAAAAAATTAAAAATGAAGCAAACAACGGTATGAGCCACATATTTATCCGAACATTCGGAAACTTTGATGTTTTTGTAGACGGCAAGCCTATCGGCTTTAAACAAACGAAATGCAAAGAACTTCTTGCTTACCTCGTAGATCGACAGGGCAGTACAGTTACTCGAAAAGAGGCCTTTTCCATATTGTGGGAAAACCGCCTTTATGACAGAAGTATGCAGAAACAGTTTGATGTTATTATTAGAGACCTACGTACTACGCTGCGCAATAACGGCATTACCGAGATTTTTTCTATGAGCAGAGGTACTATGCGTGTATGTCCCGAAACTTTTATCTGTGATATGTACCGTTTTTTCGAAGGCGATGTTGCGACGGTCAATTCTTATCGCGGCGAGTATATGAACACCTACGAATGGGCCAATATTACAGAAAGCCGTGTGACTATCGTCCAGCAGGAAGATAAGAAATAAGTTCGGAGGAAACTATGGAGACAAAACTAAGGCGTTACCGCGGATCGCTCGTAACAAACGGAGGATGTATAATCGCTTTTGGTCTGTGGAGCGCACTAAAATTCGTGATTACCTTTATAACTGATCCCGATTTGTTCAATTACGAAATCAATGATCATGCTGAAAGCTCGGAATACGCTCTTATTCTTAAAATCATGACGGTCATATTTGTTGCATCTATCATAGCTTTGATCCTGTATATTCACATTTACATTGGAAGATCTTCATACCGCGAAGGGCTAAGCGAAAAAACAGGCAGCTTCTACCTCGTAATTACATTTATTGTAGCAGTGATAGTTTTATTCGAAATGGTTCTGTACCTGGTTCCGCGTGATAATATTGAAGAAACTTTTATATCATTGCTTGCTGCATTCTTCATTGATCTTACAAAGGAACTGCTATTGGTAGACACATTGTATGTGGCAGTCATGTCAAGACATCTTGCAAAAAAACTCGCAAAGTGAGGTGATGATATGCAGGAGGATTTTCATTATTATGCGACCTATTGCGCCGCATTTCTCGCTGGCTTTGACCACAAACAAAGTATGGAAATATGTTACAGCGCTCAGCTCGTAGATCTTTGCAGCAGAACATTCCTTAAACGGATAAAAGCTCCTCTCTCGGCTGCTACAACACAACTTCAGCTTGAAATGATGGACGCTCGGACAGATCCTGTCGGACTTCAGGATATAACGAGAATCTGGTCGTCTTTTCATTTTCTGCCTTATAATCTTAACGCAAAGGTCAAAAAAGGAACAAGCAGACTTTATCGCAGTAAATATAGGCTGATATGTGATACAAACGGTGAACTGCTTTCCGACACGATAGATCTTGCATTTGGCAAAGGACTTCCGGCAGCAGGTATCGCCATGCATATTCTTGCCGATACATGGGCGCACCGTTACTTTGCGGGAACTCCGTCTCTCGTTATCAATAATACAAATTATTATTTCTATGAGCTCATAAAAAAAAATAACGGTGATTACGATGAGATACCGATATCATTCCGCCACAGTCCATCGCAGCCTGACGATCTTGATGAACATAAATATACTAATAGTCTGTACCAGAGTAACGAACGGTCGATCATGAATCTCGGACATGGCAGAGCAGGGCACCTTCCCGACTACAGCTTCATACGCTACAAGTATCTTCCGGCCTGGGGAAATTACGAGGAAATTGTTAAGGACAATCCTCACGATTATTACCATGCATTCTGTCAGATGATATATGCTTTGAAGTATCTGAGAGAAGAAATCCCGGAATTCAAGCTTGATACATACGCATGGGATGCTGCGGCTCCATACAAATCGGAGATCTTGGAGATAATTGAAAAGCGTCAGCTTAACGCCTCGATGGACTGGAAAGCGTTCGGAGAAAAGTTGTCCGGAGAGACCATTGAACCGTTCAAGCTTTCAAAATATGAAGAGGATTACATCCGCACAGAAAAAAACAACAAAAGCGAAACCTATCTCGGAAAATTCTTTCTTGCGGCTATGGCTCAGAAAAGTATGGTAACTAACAAAATCTTTAAGTCCCGAAACCTTCTCGCAGGATACTCGATAGACTTTGACCAAAAAGGATTCAAAGGTATCAAGGACTATAAAATGCTTGTTGATCACCTGAGAAAGGAGTGGGGAGAATGACAAAACTACAGCGTGTCAAAGGAGTTGCTGTCGGATTGATAATGCTTATTCTCGGTACGTCAATGGCGCTTATCGGCGCGGACGCGGCTTTTTTGATAATGGGTCTCCTTGCTTTGACATTGAATATAAAAGGGATCAAAATGTTGATTTACTATTTCAATATGGCGCGGCACATGGTCGGAGGAGATCAGATACTTGTACGAGGATTAATACTCTTCGATCTCGGAACATTCACAGCAACGCTGACTCAGTTCCCGCAGCTCTATATAATGGGATACCTCCTTACCGTCCACGCTTTCAGCGGTATTATAGACGTAATGAGAGCATTAGAGGCAAAGCACTTCGATTCGCCTTCCTGGAAGCTTAATCTTTCAACGGGAGTTATAAATATTATAATCGGTCTTTCCTGTGTCGTTTTTATAAACTCTATGAGCACTGCGGTCTACATCTACAGTGCAGGTATCATTTACTCTGCGATAATACGCATTGTAACATCTTTCAGGAAAACTGCGGTAGTGTATATAACTCCATCGTAGGCAGATAAACTTTCTGTTTACAGAGTAGTATCAATGATATTCGATATAAATAAAAAAAGGAGGGATCTTTTATGAAGATCAATAAAACAATAGAAAACAACACGACTGTCATATCGCTTGAAGGCAGACTTGACACCATTACCTCTCCCGAACTTTCTTGGGAACTTGACAGTTTGCTTGACGAAACAAAGAAACTCATTTTCGACTTATCAAAGCTTGATTATATTTCTTCGTCAGGTCTCAGAGTGCTTCTTTCCGCTCAAAAAGCGATGAAGGACAAGGGTACAATGATAGTCAAAAACGCATCGGAAACCGTAATGGAGATCTTTGAGATCACAGGATTTTCCGATATACTTACAATTGAATGAGGTGTTTGATATGAAAACGGAAAAGATCTATGTTAATAACCGCGGAGCAGGCAGGGATGCTGTGCTCGATGAAATGGAGAGGTTCTCTGACAGTCTCAGTATTACAAAAAAGAACAAGCTTCATCTCCGTCTTCTTACCGAGGAGATGCTCGGAATGGTGGCAGAGCTCGGCGGAGATTTTGACGCTGAATTCTGGGCTGAAAACGACGGAAATATATGCCGACTTTCTCTTGAAGCCGAGATCGAAAAGATGAGCATAGAAAAGCGTGAAGCACTGCTTGATGTATCTACAACCGGAGAGAACGCCGCTGCCGTGGGCTTTATGGGAAAGCTCCGCAATATATTTGAGCTATGCTGCCTGAGCTATAAAAACGGCGAGGGATACGATGCATATCTAAGATCCTCTGCAAGCACATATTTTCCGACAAGCATTACTTCTGCGAACCCCTATTACTTCAATCTGGAGCTTAGCAAGCTCGATTATATCAACCACGATGAAACACCTCAATGGGATGAACTCGAAAAGTCAATCGTTGCCAATATTGCAGATGACATTTCTGTCGGAGTCAAAGGGGACTCGGTAGAGTTTGTAATCACAAAAAAGCTTTGAGCGTTTCAGATAAGTAAAGATAGGAGGGGATCAACTTGAGTAAGAATTTATTCCGCGATAATTATACAGATAAGCTATCCTCGCCGGAGCAGCTTGACTCTTATATAAGGATCATAAATCCCCAGCTGTGGATATTACTCGTTGTATTAATAATCGTACTTATCAATACCATGGTCTGGACATTCGCTGAAAATCACTCGATAAGAGTGGCTACAGTAGCTATGGCTCACGATGGGGAGTTAACTGTTTATGTCAGAGAACAAGACAAGGTTCTTTTCGGAAATCTCGGTGAAGAAATCGGATTTGTTGAAAATGAATCTAAAGTTACCTTCACAGATTTGTTGTCCATTTCGGACTCACCTGTCGAAATAACGGACGAAACAGATCATTATCTTCTGCATTTCGGATTACTGAATGTCGGAGACTGGGTATATGAGTTCAATTTTAAAGCGGATATTCCTGACGGAGTTTATTCGGGGTACTTGAGAAATATTTAAGAAGCGGGGTGACAGCTTGAAAAACAATAAAATCAAACGTCCCAAGCTCAAAGGCGTAGCAAATGTTCCAATGATAATGCAAATGGAATCTGTGGAGTGCGGCGCCGCTTCCCTCGGAATGATACTTGCATATTACGGAAAGTGGATCTCGCTTGAAATGCTGCGCGAGGACTGCGATATTTCCCGCGATGGATCTACTGCCGCAAATCTGTTGAAGGCTGCAAGAAATTACGGCCTTGAAGCAAGCGCATACCGTTTTGAGCCTGAAGAGATACGTACCGAAGGGCAGTTTCCATGTATTATCCACTGGAACTTCAATCATTTTGTCGTTTTAAAAGGATTTATCGGAAACCGTGCGTATATAAATGACCCCGCACTCGGAGAATACTACGTTTCAGCCGAAACATTTGACAAATCGTTTACAGGAGTATGCATGCTTTTTGAGCCTTCCGAAAGCTTTACTCAGACAGGAAGGAAGAAAAGCATTCTTTCATTCATGCAAAAACGATTAAAAAATACTGCGCCCGCACTTATTCTGGCGATAGTTATATCCCTGCTTACCATGATGGTAGGTATCATAAATCCCGAGATAATGCAGCGTCTTCTCGATTCAATCTCTCAATCGAGAAATCTAACACCTTACTTAAAATATCTCGCCGTTTTAATTATCACAGGCTTAATATCTGTTGTGGTAGAGTGGATAAAATCGGTCTATCTATTAAAGATGGATGGAAAGATGTCTATACTCGGAAACACTCGTTTTATGTGGAAGCTGCTTCATCTTCCCGTTGGTTTCTTTTCGCAGAGACTTGCCGGTGATATACAGCAGCGTCAGAGCGAGAACGCAGATATATCAAGAATAATGATAGAAACTCTCGCTCCGATCTTGATGAACACTGCAGCGATGTTCTTTTACCTCATTATGATGGTTACCTACAGCGTCAGTCTTGCCATGATCGGAATATTAGCTGTTGCGGCGAATCTAACAATCTCGATCTTACTTACACGAAGACGTATCTCTCTTACACGTGTACTTATGAAGGATGAGGGCGCACTTTTCAGTATGACCGCTTCGGGAATAGAAATGATGGATACAATAAAAACCAGTGGCGCGGAATCAGCTTGGTTTGAAAAATGGAGCGGAACACTCGCAAACGTCGGAAACGGAAAAGCTGCGATCGAAAATCTGAATGTTTATGTAGGTGCGCTTCCAAATCTGGTCATGCAGCTCTCAAACGCAGTTATCATAGTTATCGGAGCTTTACTTGTAATAAAGGGTGATTTCACGATCGGTATGCTGACTGCATTCCAGGGCTTCTTCTCGTCATTCTTATCACCTGTTAATTCACTTATACAGACAGGTCAAACGATGCAAGAGCTCAGCCGCAAAACAGAGCGTATAGATGATATAATGGAATACAGCGACGATCCGAATGCTGTCATGGAAGGATCGGAAGAATACAACGGTGACCCTGTAGAGGAAAAACTTAAAGGCAGGATCGAGGTCAAGAACATTACATTTGGATATTCTAAACTCAAGCCTGCGATGCTAAATAATATCAGCTTTACAATAGAGGCGGGCAAGAGCCTGGCTCTCGTTGGTGCATCGGGCTGCGGAAAATCAACGATCGGAAAACTTATATCGGGACTGATAAATCCGTGGAGCGGCGAGATACTATTCGATGGGAAAGCCCGCTCCGAGATTCCGCGCAGTATGATGACAGCGTCGCTATCGGTAATCGACCAAAATGTTATTATGTTTACGGGAACGATCTCGGATAATATCAAAATGTGGGATCGCTCGATAGAAAGCTACGATGTTACACTCGCTGCAAGAGATGCGGGAGTTCATAATATGATCATGCATCGTCCGGGAGGTTACAACGCATTGATATCTCCGGGCGGCAGCAATATCTCCGGTGGTCAGAAGCAAGGGATCGAGATTGCTCGCGCTTTAGCTCAAGATCCTTCAATTGTTATCCTCGATGAGGCTACTTCCGCTCTCGACACAAAAACCGAAGACAGCGTTATGAAGGCTATAGCCAGCAGGGGAATTACAAGGATCATAATAGCACACAGGCTTTCCACTATCAGAGACTGCGATGAGATACTTGTTCTCGATAACGGCGTAATTGCCGAGCGAGGAACTCACGATGAACTGATCGCACGAAACGGAATTTATAAGAAACTGGTATCCAACGAATGAGGTGATCAATTGAGTTGGTTTGAATCACAGATCAAACAGCGCCTTATCAATGACGCTGACGATCTATCGGATGCATTTACCGATATTTCCCGCTCCGTAATGAGCGACAAACATAATTTTGTATACAAGAGCCGCGGTCGTATCGAGGAAAATGCCGTCAACGAGATGCTTCATTATTTTGGGGAGAAGCCTGTAACAATTCCTAATGATATAAAAGATCTCAGAGGAAGAATTGATTACGCTACAGCGCCTTACGGTATTATGAGCCGAAGGATCAAGCTTACAAAAGGATGGTACCACGATGCCTGTGGCGTCATGATAACGCGATTGAAGCAAAGCGGAAAGGCAGTGACTCTTATTCCCGGGAAAGTCACCGGATATCGTTTTTATGACGGAGAGCTGATGAAATATGTAAAAATCACTCACAGCAACAGCGATATGCTCGATGAGGATGCTTATTTGTTCTATAAGCCGCTTCCGGATAATGACTTTACCATAACGAGACTGCTGCAATATATCCATAAGTTTATGAGCCGTTCGGACATTATACTTTGGTTGATTATGTGTATATCCTCCGTCTCATTCGCATTCAATGTACCCGAGATCGCACTGGTCATTTTCAGAGATATAGTACCGATGAACGAAGAGGGAATCCTGCCCGCTGCGTGCTTCTGGCTTATCGGTATCGTTATAAGCAGCTATCTTATTGATCTTCAAAAAAATGTCGTAACAAAAAAAATGAGTCTCAAGGCAAGCTCCCGAATTCAAGCGGCAGGAATGATGCAGCTTCTCGATCTTCCGCGCAGCTTTTTTCAGGAACACAGTCCCGGTGATCTTGCTTCCCGTATCAATCTGCTCGGAACACTTACCGAAACAACAGTCGAAGCACTCTCCGTTTTTGCATACGTTTTAATTACTATCATCATATGCATTCATAAGACGTGGACTAATTTCCCGATTTTTGTACACACTGTTATTGTTATCAGTGTCTATACTCTTATCACTTATGCGATCTCTATTGTTTTGAATGCAGGTCTCATCTCAAAACGCCTTGAGGCATATACAAATGAAAGCGGTGTAACGTATGATACGATACTCGGTATACAGAAGATACGTCTGACAGGCTCGGAGAGCAGAGCGTTCTCTCGATGGGGACGAGCATTTTCGGAGCGGGCAGCAATCGAGTATGCACCAAAGCTCAGGATTACTCTTGTAAGAATTGCTCCTGTAGTCCTCGCTTTTGTCGGAATGTTTGAAGTCTATTCCATTATATTCAGAGAAGCATTCATAGATAAATTGGTCGTGGCAGATTTTTATTCATTTATCGTTGCATACGGAATGCTTATGGCGGCGCTTACAATGCTGACAAACACTGCTGAGAAAGTTGCATCTATAAAGCCTCTCGTCGATTTGATAAGCCCTATCCTCAATGCAAAACGTGAGCTTTCGGCAAATGATCATACAGATTGCTTTATCAGCGGGACTATCGAGCTTTCTCATGTGTCATTCCGCTACAAAGACGATCAGCCCGATGTCATCCAGGACCTGTCGCTGAAGATCAATAGAGGAGACTATATCGGTATAGTCGGCACAACAGGATGCGGAAAGTCAACGCTTATCCGCCTTATGACGGGAATAGAAAAACCGAGAATGGGCGCGGTCTATTACGACGGTACAGATATCAATAATATTGCTCCTCGGTCGCTTCATAAAAACACGGGCATTGTTGAACAAAACGGAAGACTCTTTCAAGGCAGCATAATCTCGAATATCCGCATCGTTGCTCCCGATATCACAAAAGAGGAAATTTGGGATGTTCTCGAAAAGGCAGGTGTTGCCGATGACATCAGAGAAATGCCAATGGGTATTCACACTATTATAACGGAAGGCGACGGAGGTCTTTCGGGAGGACAAAGACAACGAATAGTTATCGCACGCGCTCTGGCTCATAAACCGAAAATACTCTTCTTTGACGAAGCTACAAGTGCGCTCGATAATATCACTCAAAAAGTGATCTCCGAAACACTGGACTCGCTCGATTGTACAAGGGTTGTTATCGCTCACCGACTTTCAACGGTCAAAAATTGCAAGCGCATAATAGTTATGAACGAAGGAAAGATAATCGAATCAGGAACATACGATCAACTGCTTGCTAAAAAAGGCGCTTTTGCAGAGCTTGCAGCTAAGCAAATGGTTTAACAACTCTTTACACAATTAACCTGTATATTTATAAGCTGTATTTGTGTGAAATTTGGATATCTTGCACAAACTCTTTTTATAATTACAAAATCGTAATAATAATATTAACATTTTATTCATAGAAAAAGCATTATTTTGGCTTTTAACACTGGACATTTACTGGACAGCGTATGATACAATTATCGTAAGAGAAAATAACAAAGTTATTTCTATCTTTCTAGTGTTCATAATGGAGGTGAATAGCATGGCAGATAAGAAGCAGCAGGAGCTTGAGGCTCGCAAGGAAAAACGTGAAGACAAAAAGCTCGAACTCGAAGATCTTGATGCAGAGGTAAGCGGCGGAAGCATTGCAAATGTTGACTACACCAAAACAGGCGAGATCACAAAGAAGATCCAGAAAAAGATCTGATCCTACAGCGAATTTACAAAGAAAGGATTGATTACATGAAAGCGGCTCTGAAAAAGCTCTCTGCGTCCGTTCTTGCGGCAACGATGCTCCTTTCGTTTATCCCGACTGCGTATGCAGACGAGGCAATAAACAAGGAAATGAGCACCTTTGACTTTAGTGCGTCCGATTATTCATTCAATGAGAATGACGGCACAGCGACTATCAAGATCAAGCGTGAGGGCACAGGAAACGCACCT
>ONIC01000211.1 GCA_900317815.1 uncultured Eubacteriales bacterium
TAGTGGGCAGTCACTCTTGCGGAGAGAAACTATCAATCCGCAATACCTGACAGCGGAATTGCCTGCGGACGTTTGTCCGCCCGCAAAAATCACACTTGACATTATTTGTCGCATAAAGTATAATTTAGATGGATATTGTCGTTTTTAAATAGTTTTTATCTGTAAAGCAAGAATTTTCATAACAGATTTGACATTTAGGAACCGACTGATGATAAGCAGACTTCGAGAGTATCGGGCGAGGAGAGTTCGGCGCTCTATACTCTCAAAGTCTGTCAATACTTTTACTTTCGGGAGGAGTAACTATGGAAAACTTATTTATGACAGCGGCATTGCCGCACCTTACAAACGATATCGACGATTCGTCCGCAGGTGCGGTGCTTTTGATACTGTCAATCTTGCCCGGCATCGTAACGTTTGTAGGCTATATACTTGCCTGCAAGGGACTTGCCGAGACTGCGCGTGAAAAGGGGCATCAGAACGCAAATCCCGTTGCGATGTTTTTCTTCGGAGTGCCGTATATGCTTTATATTGCGGGACTTCCCGATCTTAAGTCACGTTCTGCCGATCGTAATGTAATTAACTCGAATCCGTTCCTTAACGATTCGGGAGCTTCATCGGCAAATACGGCGGTTCAGACATCCTCACAAAGCTACAAACCGTCTCTGAGCAAGGCACCGGGCACCGCTGCGGGCTATCAGTCCTCATCTTCGTACACATCCGCACCGAGCGCATCAACGGGCACCGCTGCGGGCTATCAGTCCTCGTCTTCGTACACATCCGCACCGAGCGCATCGACGGGCACCGCTGCGGGCTATCAGTCCTCGTCTTCGTACACATCTGCGCCGAGCGCATCAACGGGCACCGCTGCGGGATATCAGTCCTCATCTTCGTATACGTCCGCACCGAGCGCATCAACGGGCACCGCTGCGGGCTATCAGTCCTCGTCTTCGTACACATCCGCACCGAGCGCATCAACGGGCACCGCTGCGGGCTATCAGTCCGCAGGAAGTTACGCTGCCGTTTCCGGCGGCGCTGCATACGAGGATCATTCTCAGACCGACAGCACGTCGTATGATTCTATCGGCACGGGCTGGCTTTGCCCGAATTGCGGAAGAGCAAATTCAATCCTTTCAAAAACGTGTACCTGCGGTGCCGAGAAGCCTTCCGTTTAACGGATCGGAGGAATAGTATATGAGCGTATTTCTTACGATTCTCGGAATAGCCGTTGGTTGTGTTTTTTTCGGGGTGTATATTTATGCCTGCGTGAAGGTGTGCGAGGGAGCAAAGCGCAAGGGACACACGGCAAGCCCCGTGGCGTGCTTTTTCTTCGGCGTTCCGTATATGATAAGTGTCTGGTCAAAACCCGATCTCAAAGCCCGTCCCGATTACAGCGGACCTTTTGAACCGGACGATTTCACCGACACGCTGAAGCCGATCTCGGTTTCTCCCAAGGCTGTCGGTATTGCCGCAGCTGCGCTGATCGTCATTGCAGGCGGTGTGATCCTGTCGGGAAAGATCTCCGAGCAGAAAGAGCAGAAGAAGATCGAGACCATGACGGCAGAGTTTCAGGCTGAGATAGACTCCAAGAAAGACAGTGTGCAGGGGGAATACTGCCGTAAAGCCGATATCGGCACCCTTACATATACGGTGAGCGAGCTTACAGAGGATCCCAATTCTTCAAATTCTTATATAGCTACGGTCAAAATCGACTGCGTGACCAAAAATAAGATCTCATCTGTTGAAGAGTCGCTCGTGGCTTACGAGCTCGAGGATGCCGTTCCTTATTATTACAATTGCAGCGATGGCAGCAATATCAGTCTGTATAACTCGATCTCCGACTCCGAAGGCTATGGAAGCTTTATGATCTACTCGACCGTAAACGGGAACCTTGTTCATTATCCCGGATACCTTAACGATGAATCAACATACGACTCTGGTTACGGCGATTACTCATATTTTGATTATGACTTTGATGATTATGATTATGATGATTATGACTTTGATGATTATGATTTCGATTATAATTATGACTTCGGCTCATCGTCAACTTCTTCCAAATACTCAACATCAAGCAGTTCATACTACAACAGCAATAACAACGGATACGAAACATGGGTAGGCTATCAGTTCTATAATAAGGTAACGGGCAAATACACCGATATGACAGACGATACGTATGCGGTGATGCTGGATTCCGAACTGATGCTCTACGGTTTCTCGGAGAATGGTGAAATCTCTAACGGTACATATACAGAGGATCCTGACGGTACGATAACACTGTACGATACCGACGACAAGTTGTACGGAATTGCTGTAAGAGTTTCAGGTTCGAATAATGTCGTATTCGGATTTGCAGACGATCCCGAGTTGAAGCGTGCTATAGTTTTTAGAATATCTGACGATTTTTAGGAGATTATCATGAATAATTACCCATATTCAGACAATGAAAATGGCAGTGGCTCTTATAGCGTCACAGGCGGCGACTCCATGATCGGAGTCGGCAAGATAGAAACTATCGGCGGAAAATCGGGCTGTCTGTTTGTTCTTTTCAAAGACATGGACAGCAGCAGCGACGGATACAGCATGGTCTACGAAAGATGATATTATAGAGAAAATATCGGTGATTTCGCCTGGTTGATTTAGTCTGCTAAAGCGAAATGGGAAACGATTTTAAAAAATTGTTAAAATTTTTTAAATTTAAGTATTGATTTTTCTTTTGCGGTGTTGTATAATGTAGACACTGATATTTGTCCTATTATTTTTGCATTTTATATTACAGGAGGAAAAAGTTATGAAGAAGATTATCAGTGCGGCTCTTGCCGGCGTTATGATGCTCTCCGCAGCAGCTATCGTTGCATCCGCAGATGAAGTTAAGACAGAGACTGCAGGCGCTCAGGCTGCAGTTGAGACATCCGGCGATGCTACAGGTACGATCAAGTTCGATCCGGGCGATTGGAATTCCAGCAAGATCCAGTTCTACATCTGGGACGAGACAGCTGAGCCTCATCTCTACCTCACAAAGGACGGTTGGGTAGAGGACAATCCTTGGGGTTCTAACAAGAAGATCGGCGGTACAAAGCTTGATGACGGTACTTTCGAGTCCTGGGAGTTCACAATTCCCGACGGTCACGATGTATTCGTAATCTTCAACGATCCGGCTATCGGCCAGACATTTAACTGCGTACTTACAGCAGACGCTTTCGGCGACACAGCTGAGAGAACAGGCGAGATCTGCGAGAACCCGGTTGACTCCGAGAAGACAGCAGAGGCAGTTCGTTTCCGTGATTCCGGTCTTACATCGCAGCTTTGCATCACATCTTCCGGTAAGATCCAGGGCGAGACAGTTACAGCTAACACAGACCGTCCTCTCAAGGTTGCAGAGTTCGTACTCAACTACCTTGGCAAGGAAGAGAAGAACAGCCACGAGCAGATCGTAACAGAGGCTAATGTTGCAGAAGCTATCTCCAGATTCGAGACAACAGCTGACGATGTTTGGGCTAAGTATCTGACACTCGAGGGTCAGGACAACTACAATGCTGAAGAAGCTAAGAAGATGATCAAGCCCACAGAGGATAAGAAGGACGACAAGAACAGCGACGACGATGACGACGATGGGTCCAAGGCTTCCGGCACAAACAGCACAACAAGCAACAAGACAACTTCCACAGCAGGCACAGCTTCCAAGGCAGCTACAACAACAGGCACAACTTCCACAGCTACAGCTTCCACAGAGGCAGCAGCTTCCACAGGCGATACAACTAACACAGCAGCATTCGCTATCGTTCTCGTTGCAGCAGCAGCAGCAATGATCCTTGCTCGCAAGAAGGTTGAGGAGTAATTCCAAACCTGAGTTGTAAAACTTAGATCTTTGAGCCCTTCGGTTTTTCCGAAGGGCTTTTTGTTGACAAACCGCTGCATACTGTGATATAATACTATTGCTTAATTAAATATCTGCGGGCGTGGTGAAATTGGCAGACACGCAAGATTTAGGTTCTTGTGCCGAACGGTGTGCAGGTTCAAGTCCTGTCGCCCGCACTTTTACAATAAACCGTATGACTTCGGCAAATGCTGATAATCATGCGGTTTATTACATTTTTAACACAACAAAAAATTGTATTTTTCTGTTTGTTTTTTGCCTTAAAAACAACGTTTTCAGCAAAAATATCACACGAAATATCACACGAAATATGATAAAAAATCAGCCCTGGTCAGGCTTATCGGGATCAAACTTTTTGAAATACTCAAGCGTACGCTTTGTAAACTCGTCCTGCTTGTCTTTCATCGCGTGCTGATACACATCATGCAGCACCGACAGCGACGACCAGCCGCCACGCTCCATGATGTACTTATCGGGAACGCCGAGCGAATGCTGCTCGCTTGCGTGGAAATGGCGAAGATCATGAAAACGAATGTGCTCGATCTGGGCGACTTCGACCGCTTCCGCGAATTCATTCGTTATGCAGTTCAGCGTGATATGGAAGCACCATTTCTTCACCCGTTCGATTATCCAAGCGTCAAGCTCCACGAAACGATAACTTTTGCCGGTTTTCGGCGGCTTGACGACCGCGTTGCGATTTTTGTCTATGGCGATGGCTTTTTTTACCCACACTCCGCGATCGGTAACGTCGGACGGCGTCAGAGCGGCGACCTCTTCACGACGGAGCGACCCGAACGCGGCAAGAAGAATCGGGACCTGAATGCGCTTTCCCTCGGTGACTGCGATCAGCTTTTGGACATCTTCCTCGGTCGGGATATGGCGATCATATCTTTTCTTTTGCGGCAGGCGCGTGTGCAGGGCAAAATCGGGGCGATACATCTTTAAAACAGCGCTCAGAAGACCGTGAGCGTTGTGTACGCTTTTCGCCGCGTGTGCTGCGGCATAGCGGTTTATCGCAAGCTGTATCTGCTCCTGCGTCAGCTCGTTGATATAAAGGTCCATCAGCTCCTGCAGGTCGCGGCGGCTCGCTTTGTCGTACTCGCGTATCGTATTCGGCGATAGCACGTTTTCTTTAGCGGCGATATATCGTTGATACGCTTCACGCAGCGTCAAGCCGCGCTTTTCCTTTTCTTTGCGCTTCAGCTGCAGCTCGGCGGCAAGATACTCCGCTTCTTTTTTTGTGTCGGCAGTAACGGAACGGTATATATTCTTCCCGTTGTCGTCCTTGCCAAGATAAACTTGACATCTCCAGCTCCCCGACGGGAGTTTTTTTGCTTTTGGCATAATATTGTACCTCCTTTGTATCTCCGTATTTGGCTCTTAACGCGACGAAAATCAACGATTTAGCGGCAGATTTCGTCCAAAAAGCGCGGATTTTGGTTTTAACTCTGTCCGAAACTGTTCGCCACAGTCCGATACAGTCCGAAAAATAGGTGCAAAAATCCGAGCCTATAAAAGGCTTGCTTTTTTCGGCTCGGCATGGTACAATATTCTTGCATAATCTTGCACCATAGCACCGTGTGTGTTGTGGTCAGACGCTCTTTCCGATTGCCGTCGGAGAGGGCGGTTTTTGTAAATATTTTTTTAATACGTATTGACAAAATACGTATTTTATATTATAATAATAACTGTAAGGTGGTGATGAGAATGACGTTCAAAGAGGTTGAAAAAA
>ONIC01000062.1 GCA_900317815.1 uncultured Eubacteriales bacterium
ATCACCGCCGTCAAGGGTACAGGCATAAAAAGCGGTTTTTCCGACGACGATTACGAAAAAGCGGGCGCAAAGCTCGTTTCATCGAACGAGGAAGGGTACAAGGGCAAGGACATAGTACTCAGGATACTGAAGCCCGAGAGCATAGACGGCATTGAGAAAGGCGCTCTTCACCTGTCTTACCTCGATCCGTTCAACGAGAAAAAGCTGCTTTCCGATATGGCGAAAGCGGGCTTGCAGGCGGTATCTCTCGAGATGATCCCGAGAACGACGCTCGCACAGAAGATGGACGTTCAGTCGTCTCAGACCTCGCTTGCGGGATACACAGCGGTCGTAAACGCAGCCGCAAGACTGCCTAAGATACTCCCGATGATGGTAACTCCCTCGGGTACGATCAATCCTGCGCGCGTTTTTGTAATAGGCGTAGGCGTGGCGGGACTTCAGGCTATCGCAACGGCAAAGCGTCTCGGCGCAAGAGTTGACGCATTCGACACAAGACCCGTCGTTGAGGAGCAGGTAAAGTCGCTCGGAGCAAGCTTTGTGAAGATCGATCTCGGTGAAATGGGTCAGACGGATCAGGGCTACGCCAAGGAGCTGACCGATGAACAGGTCAAGAAGCAGCAGGAAGCGCAGGCAAAGGTCTGCGAGCGCTCCGATATAGTTATCACGACAGCTAAGGTCTTCGGCAGAAAGGCTCCGAGACTTATCGGCAAAGATGTGCTGGATCGTATGAAGCCGGGCGCGGTAGTCGTTGATATGGCAGTTTCCACAGGCGGCAATGTCGAAGGCTCGAAGCTCGATGAGGAGGTCGTCAGAGACAACGGAGTTATCATCATGTCGGGCGATATGCTCGAGCGGCAGGTGCCTTACGACGCTTCAAAGATGCTTTCGGGAAACTTCACCGCTTTCCTTACGCATTTTTACGATAAAGAAAGCAAAGAACTTGTCGTAAACCTCGACGATGAGATAATGAAGGGCTGCCTGCTGACTAAGGACGGCTCGATAATCCACGAAAGATTCAAGTGATTTCAGAGAAAGGAAAGAAATAATATGGCTACGGGAGAGATTCTTCTGCTTGTTTTTGTATTTGTAATAGCAGGCTTCCTCGGTGTAGAGCTGATCTCAAAGGTCCCCTCTCAGCTCCACACACCGCTGATGTCGGGCACTAACGCGATATCGGGCATTACTATCGTCGGTGCGATCTCCGCAACTGCGGTCGCACTTCACACAGACGGTCTGCTCAGCAACGTCTGCGGCTTTATTGCGATCGTTCTGGCAACAATCAATGTGGTGGGCGGCTACCTCGTAACGGATCGAATGCTTGAAATGTTCAAAAAGAAAGGGGACAAGAAGAAGTGAGTTTTGAAAGTATCCGCATAGTGTGCACGACTGTGCTTTATATGATCTCCTCTGTGCTTTTCATCAGAGGCATCAAGCTCCTCGGAAAAGCAGACACAGCGCGTAAGGGCAACCTTATGTCGTCGGTCGGAATGCTGATCGCCGTTGTGACGGTGCTTTTTGAGAAAAATGTGACCGACACGCTCACCCAGCCGCCGCTTCACAATGCGTATATCTGGACGGCAGCCGCTGTTGCGCTCGGCTCGGTTATCGGTGCCGTCTGGGCAAAAAAAGTCGAGATGACGGGTATGCCTCAGCTCGTGGCGCTTTTCAACGGCTTCGGCGGTCTGTCGTCGCTCCTCGTTGCGCTGACACAGTACATGACCGACAAGAGCATAAACACATTTTCAAGCATCGCGCTCGGACTCACGGTTGCGATCGGCGCTATTGCTTTTACAGGCTCGGTCGTTGCGTGGGGCAAGCTCTCGGGAAAGCTGTTCAAAAAGAACATTTCGATCCCCGGCAAGAACATTGTCAACGGACTTCTTGCCGCAGTCGGACTTCTCGGCGTAGTGCTGTACGCCTTGCAGATTGCAGGCGCAGTCGATGAAAACACAGGCAGGATCGGCATTGTCACCGTCACGGCAGCGTACCTTATCCTCGGCTTTACGATGGTCGCTGCGATCGGCGGCGGCGATATGCCCGTTATAATTTCACTGCTCAACGCATTCTCGGGACTCGCTGCGGCATTCGCAGGTCTGTCGATCTCGAATTCGGTGCTCGTTGTCTCGGGCTGTCTTGTCGGAACATCCGGACTGATCCTCACTCTGATAATGTGCAAGGCGATGAACAGAACGCTTTACAGCCTGCTGTTTTCAAGCTTCGGCGCTGCTGCCAAAAAAGGCGCTGCGGGCGAGCAGAAAGAGCCTAAGAGTATGTCTGTAGAAGACGCATATCTTATCCTTGAAGCGGCTTCAAGCGTCGTATTTATCCCGGGCTACGGAATGGCGGTAGCGCAGGCTCAGCACGCGGTCAAGGAACTTTGTGACAAGCTCGAAGAAAACGGCGCGGAAGTAAGCTTCGCGATACACCCTGTTGCGGGACGTATGCCCGGACACATGAACGTACTTCTGGCTGAGGCAAATGTGCCTTATGAGCAGCTCAAAACTGCGGACGATATGAACCCGCAGATGGCGAACACGGATGTTGCCATCGTCATCGGCGCAAACGACGTTGTAAACCCCTCGGCACTCAATGACGAGACATCTCCGCTCTACGGAATGCCGATCATCAACGCATTTGAAGCGCGCACGGTATTCGTGCTCAAGAGAGGCAAGGGCACAGGCTTCTCGGGCGTTGAAAACCCGCTTTTCACAAACGACAACACCGTTATGATCTACGGCGACGCCAAGCAGACGGTGTCGGCTCTTGTCGGTGAATTTGACGAGGTGTGACAATACAAAACATAAAAACCAACGCGATACAGCACAATGCCGTATCGCGTTTTTTAGCATTTCGTGGGTAATATGTTTATTTATTATCTGTTCGTTCGATCGTCAACAAGTACGGAGCATCGTCCGTCTTTTCGAGACTGATCGAATATTGGTAGATATTGCTTCCGTCGGTTATATACATCTCTGTATCTCCGTAGTTGATAAAGTGGAGCGAAACATACACGTCATCGGAATTCTCATATCTGAAAAGCTGCGCCGTGCATACGGAAGAGTCTTTCACAGCAGCAGATGCAGAATCTGAAAGTTCAGGCGCATCGGGAAGCGGATACTCCATGGTGATATCTGTAAGACCTGTGAAGACAAGGACAACTGCCGTTACTGCTACAGAAAGCACAAGAGCGATCAACTGCTTTATCTTATCATCAAAGAAAACGTATATGTAGAGAAATATCTGACCGAAGCAAACTATGACCGAGATCAAGTGGCAGGGAAAGTGATCCGTCATATCCTTAACAAACGCTGCGCCGTAAAATGACAGAAGAAGCAGCATCGGGAGCAATATCGCAAAGCTCAGCCAGTTTTTCTTCTTCAGATACCAGCCTGCAAACGCCATAGGAAATGTAAAAAGAGACAGAAGAAGCCTGTGCGGAATGTTTCCGAGCAGTTCAAGACCCATCTCGCTGAACGGAACCTGGAACAAGAAGATAAGCACCTGGCTCATTACGAAAAATGCAAACGTTTTAAGCGCCGATTCAAGCGGTTTTTCACAGTTTGTCATAATTATGATCGCAAAAAGCACCCAGCACTCAACGCCCGAGCCGATCTCTCTGAAAGACGTATCCTTAGTAAAAGGCAGCAGCATCATCAGCGCAGTAAATGCGGCCGTGACTGCGGCAAATATGGTGACCTTCCACCACGTCATTTTTATCCCGCCGAACAATTTCTCGGTAAAAGAAACACTTTCGGCGCTTTTCAAAGCTTCATTATTTTCCATATTTCAGACCTCCTTTTTTTGTTCCGCTTCGGATCTGTGTTTGTTGTAAAAAAACATCGCTATCGCCATCGCAACAATGATCGCATAACCGACCCAGCTCAGCAGATCGGGAACTTGTCCAAAAACCAAAAATCCGAGCGCCGCTGCAAAGATTATCTGGGTATAATCATAGACAGATACCTCTCTCGCAGGCGCGTTTGTATATGCTGCGGTAATAGTAAACTGACCGCCTGCGGCAGAAAGTCCGGCACATATCAGAATGATAAACTGGGAAAAAGTCATCGGCGTAAAATTGAAGATAAGGAAAGGCAGCGTAAACAGACACGAAAAGCCAGAGAACACCGCAACTATTATTACGCCCTTGACACCCTGCTTTCCGAGCAGACGAACCATTGTGTAGGCAAAGCCTGCGCATATACCGCCTGTCAGCGCAATAAACGCAGGTGGCGCAGAGGTGTTTGAAAAGCTCGGCTTTACGACAAACAAAGCCCCTACGAGCGCACCGAGCACAAACAAAAGCTGCGGCATAGTTATATTCTCTTTTAGAATTATAATACTGAAAATTATCACAAAAAACGGCGACATCTTATTAAGGATAGATGCATCCGCAAGATCAAGCCTATCAAGCGCATAGAAATTACAAAGTATTCCGAGCGTTCCGATAAACGATCTCAAAAACAGCGGGATATATGCTTTTTTATCCACCTTTAACGATACCCTGTCTTTTATCATTGCAAAGACCGCTATAATGAATGCGATAAGATTTCTGAAAAAGCTCTTCTGCACAGCGGGCAGATCTCCTGCAAGATGCACGAACATATTCATAAGCGCAAAGCAGAATGCCGACAGGATTATAAGAATTATAGCCTTGTACAATTGTTTTGACATAGCTCTTCTCCGATCAATTTTATAAAACAAAAAGAACACAGAGAGCCTGCGTTCTTTTTGTCTCGTCCCTCTAAACGGATACGGTCTTTATTACCAATCCGATCTCGGTTTTCTTTCACCGCAGGAGCAAACTCCTACGTATTCCTGATTAACGCTTCCGCATCCCGGGCATGTCCATTCGTCATACTCCGATGCATCTACAAACTTTCTTTGTGCGGGCGTACCGTTCTGAACGATCTCGGAACTTGCGCCCTTGTCTCTCTGAGTAGCCTTCTTTCCGTTCTTGTTCAGAAACTTCTCGGAAAAGCTCTTCTTACGCTCAGGATCGCGGCCGCCTCCTAAGTTGAATGCCATATTTTTACCTCCCGTTTCATTATTCGTGTCTTTCTTAGCTTCACCCTTCTGTGTTTTCTGACCCTTTCCGACGCTTCCGCCGAGATCTTCGAAAAGTGAAAATTTATATCCGCCAAGTCTCTGTGTTATCGGAGACTTTTTAGCTGTATCATTGTCCTCGCCGTGCTGTGAGATCAGACCGCGAAGCGTTTTCGGAGCACGTTTTTGCTTCTTAGCATCAGGCGCAGGCTGTACGGGCGCTGCGGGCTGAGGCGCAGGCTGTACGGGCGCTGCAGGCTGAGACGCAGGCTGTACGGGCGCTGCAGGCTGAGGCGCAGGCTGTACGGGTGCTGCAGGCTGAGACGCAGGCTGTACGGGCGCTGCGGGCTGAGACGCAGGCTGTACGGGTGCTGCGGGCTGAGGCGCAGGCTGTACGGGCACTGCGGGCTGAGGCGCAGGCTGTACGGGTTCCTTTGCTCCATTTATTTGTTCATTCAAAGGCTGATCCTCTACAGGATTGTAAAGCTGAGGAGTAAGCGGCTGCATACTCGGATCCTTTGCCTTGAAGGGATGTACAGTATACGGCGGCATTGACGAATTGTATGACGTCTCTGCAGCCGGCTGATCGTCGCTTTCCTCTACGCCCAGTCCCTTTCTCAGCGGGTGAACCGTATACGGAGGCATTGCGGAATTGTACGACTGATCCGAGCTGTCCTCTACGCCGAGACTCTTTCTCATCGGATGCACCGTATATGGCGGCATCGCAGAATTATATGACTGCTCCTGCGGCTGCTCCATCTGAGGTGCAGCTACATTGGATGGCCTGAACGGATGCACCGTGTAAGGCGGCATAGCAGAATTGTAAGACTGCTCGGGCGGCTGAGTCTGCTGCATTTGGGGAGCCGCCACATTGGACGGTCTGAACGGATGCACCGTGTAAGGCGGCATAGCAGAATTGTAAGACTGCTCGGGCGGCTGAGTCTGCTGCATTTGAGGAGCCGCTACATTGGACGGTCTGAACGGATGCACCGTGTAAGGAGGCATTGCGGAGTTGTATGCCTGCTCCTGCGGCTGCTGCATCTGAGGAGCCGCAACATTGGACGGTCTGAACGGATGCACTGTATAGGGCGGCATCGCAGGATTGTATCTTGATTCGTTTGTATCTACGAACGCACCCGCAAAACCGAACGGTGAGTTTACGTAACCGCCCTGATATCCCTGACCCGGCATCATACCCGGAAGATTTGGCAGCGGCTGATACATATTCTGTACAGGCTGCATAGGCGGATAACCCATCTGCGGACCCGGCTGAACGAATGCGCCTGCATACATACCGGGCATAGGCATTCCCTGATTCGCCATCTGATGCATAGGGATATTCACGTTCTGATTCTTTTCGGGGATCGGCGGAGGCTTGATTGTCGGAGACGTTGCTTCCTTCGGGATCTCAGGCGGCTTTACCGTAACGGAAGGCTGCGTCGGGACCGTCGGAGGCTTTACCGTAACGGAAGGCTGCGTCGGAATCGTCGGAGGGGTTACCGTCGGCGAAGACTGTGTTGGGATCGGCGGAGGCGTTACCGTCGGTGAAGGCTGCGTCGGAGCAGCGGAGCGTCCCATAACCGCAGGATGCGCATTCTCATCAGAAGAGGGCGCTGCGGCAGCGCTTGCACCAAATCTGTCCACCTGTTTTTGAACCTGCTCTACCTGCTGCTGAACCTGCTCTACCTGCTGCTGAACCTGCTGAACTTGTTCGAGCTGCTGTTGTACCTGCTGAACCTGATCGAGCTGTTGCTGTACTTGCTGTACTTGTTCAAGCTGCTGCTGAACCTGCTGAACCTGATCGAGCTGCTGCTGTACTTGGTCGAGCTGCTGCTGCATGCGGGCGCCGTCTGCGAAATTTGTGCCCTTGAAGAACCCTTCATCATCACTCTGAGCTTTGTCAAGACCCTGAGCTGCGGCAAGCTTTTCAAACAGGCTGAAACCGCCGAATTCGGGCGGCACATTTTGGTCGGAAGACGCTGCTCCGACAGCCTGCTGTGGAGACGACGGCGCAGGATTGTCATATTTCTCTGCCTGAGCGCTTCTTATGAACTGAGGCTTCTCTTCGACTTCCTTGGGTTTCTCTTCCTCTATACCAAGCTCCTTGCGATACTGCTCGAAAGGATCCTGCTTGTTTTCGGCAAGAAATTTATCGGCAAAAGTCTGCTTTTTTTCCTCGTTTAGTCCGTAGTCGAACTTCTGCTCCATCATAGGCTTCGCCCTGGGAGGCTGCTCGAGCTTCTTTTCGGGCGGATTGAACTTGTTGTATACCGCCGTACTGTCGGGTTTTGGCTCTTCCTTCTTACCGAGGAACGCAAAATGCTTCTTTGCCTGACTGCCATCCTCAGCCATACCCTTTACGGGTGCGGGCTCGTTCGACTGGCTCTGATTCATCTGAGCTGCCTGACGCTTTGCACGGCTGCCCTGGAACGGAGATGTGTGAGACTTAGCGTTCTTCACCCACTCGTTAGTCTGCTCCATCGAGATAAAAGATTTGAGTATCTCGTAGATACCTATCACGATTATAAAGACACCCGTGACACATATCGCTATCCATGCGTATGCGAAGTATTTGTCGTCATCATTGACGACCGCCTTCATACTCGATGTGTACTTTGCAATACTGACCAGTATAGCCACTATACCGAGAAGTATCAGCACAAGACCCGAAATGACGTTGCTCGTAGCTTCACGACGCTGTATCTCATACATGGCGGACGCAACGGGCGTGAAGTTCAAAGTCCTTTTTGACGCCTTCGGCGCTTTGGGCTGCTTCTCTTTCTTTGGCTTTTTCTCTTTTTGCGGCTTATTAGCCTCAGGATTATTGCTCACACAATCCCCCCCTTATAATTACCATTTTTTATTATACACTAAAGCGATGATAATTTCAATAATTTTTAGAACATTTCGGGATTTTTTACATTAATTTTGTTGAAATGTATAATAGATCAACACTTCTTTTATGTTGTATGTTCATGAAACCATTTTGAAATATATTCAATATTTAAATGTATTTATATATTCTGTGTATAGTTCACTTTTTCTTACTGCGCCCGCCGTACATATAAAGCTGACAGCTTATCATTCCGTTGTACAGCTTGCGGCGTTTATCGGCTCGGCGTTTGAAACAGCGTTCGAAGTCATCGTCGGGACAGATGATATTATAGCTTATCCCGTCGCGCAGCTCAAACCTCTCTCCCATCGCCGTGTAGATTTCGTGAGCATCGCTGATATCGAGCAGCCGTTCTCCGTATGGCGGATTGCAAATAACTGTCGCACGCGGAAGGTCCAAAGAAAATTCGTGAATATCTCTGTGCCTGAATTCAATGCGGTCGTCAACACCTGCCTTGACTGCGTTTTCGCGTGCTGTCTCAAGCACCTCATCATCTATATCATATCCGATACCATGGAATCCACAGTCGGTCCTGACGATCTTTTTCGCTTCATTGCGCTCATTTTCCCAGATACCCTGCGGAATTATAGGCCAGTCCTCACAGACAAAGCTCCTGTTGATACCCGGCGCAATATTCAGAGCAGACAGCGCCGCCTCGATAAGTATCGTTCCCGAGCCGCAGCACGGGTCGATCACAATATGATCCTTCCGCACGCCTGCAATCTGACAGAGAGATGCTGCAAGCGTCTCTTTCATCGGAGCGCCGCCCGAATTTGCGCGGTAGCCTCGTTTGTGGAGCGGTTCGCCCGTAGTATCGAGCATAATACACACGTTGTCCTTGAGGATAAGAAACCGTATCTTATACAAAGCTCCTGTTTCGGGGAGCATACTCTTAACTCCGTACTTCGCCTTCAGTGCTTCGGCGGCAGCCTTCTTTATTATACCCTGACAGTCGGAGACACTTTTTAGCTGAGATGATAGACAACTGCCGGTCACGGGAAACTGTGCGTTCATCGGAAGGAATGCGCCCCAGTCGATCGAGCGAACGCCGTTGAAAAGATCCTCAAAGCTTCGGGCGTCAAAACGTGCGCACAGCAGAAGTATCCTCTCTGCAACACGGCAGCGAATATTTGCTCTGGCGATGATCTCGGCCCCGCCTTCAAAAAATACACGCCCGTTATCGGCGCAGACGTTCTGCGCTCCCATAAATTTCAGTTCGTTTGCAACGAGTCTCTCCACGCCCATCAGACAAGGCGCAACACATTTATAATTGTATTCCATATCATTCTGTCCTTATATTATTATTCCGTTACAGTGATCTATCTCATGCTGGATTATCTGAGCCGTAAAGCCCGAGAAAGCTCGGCGCTGTCTGACGAAGCTCTCGTCCTCGAACTCTACCTCTATTTCCTTGTACCGCTTCGTGGGTCTGACGCCCTCAAGCGACAGGCAGCCCTCCTTTGTCTCGAATGGCTTTGACTTCTTGACTATCACGGGATTTACAAGTATCATCTGTGCTATCCCGAGACTGATTATTATGATATTCTTCCTGAATCCTATCATATTCGCCGCCATACCGACGCACTCTTCACTGTGAGCTGCGAGAGTATCTTTAAGATCGCGTATGATCGAGGCATCGAGCGGAGTCGCCTTTTCCGATCTCTGTGAAAGAAATGCAATGTCTTTATTTATCGGATGTATCATAGATATGCTCCTGTTCAAATGTTTTATATCAATGCCGCAAGCGCATCGGCAAGCAATTTTTCCTCTCGCGCGGCAGTTTTGTCTGTGCAGGTGAATATATCGTCTGCATTATAAGTCTGATTGATCGCCGTGAACTCCTTTCGGCGTATCGTATATATGCCGTTCCCGCTGCAATAAGCCGTCTTGTTATTCAATTCTATCGCAACAGGCAGAGCGCAGAGTGATTTACAGAGCTTATCGGCGGTCTCGCTGTCTTTCATGTATATCATCATCACTCTGCCCTTGCACAACGCCGCCGCACAGCTGCCGTCACTGAGAAGAAGAACATCATCAAAGTCACTGCTGTTTCTGAGGGTGTGATACAAAAAGAGCCTGAAAACTGCGTTTTCATCGGTCAGAAGTTCTTTTATATCGTTGCGGAGAAAGCCGTACTTCAAAGGCGCCGTCTTTTCCGTATACCCGGAGAGTGCAAGTCTATCCGCAAGTGTCACCGCATTTTCTCCGATATCCTCGGGAAGCTCGAAGCCGCCGTCAAGCCTTAACCCGTCGCAAAGCTCCTGCCAGACGTCCTCGGAGGATACGTCCTCATACTGATGCTTTGCCGAGTACAATCCCCATATTCTGAGATAAATGTCCGAACCTACGCAACGTTTGAAGCTGTCATGCGATATTCCACAGAGAATAAGACGATCTTCAAGCATCGGTATATCGTCCCTGATAAAGTCTTTGTACTCCTTGATCGGGCGTATATTATTCAATGCATCTATCGCTTCATACTCGCTTGAGCCTTCGCAAAAACCGTTGACAAGCGTTTTGCCTGAAAGCTGCTTTACTGTTTTCACAAGGATATTTTCTCCGCCGTGCTTTTTAAATTCGAGAGTCACAGCGTCCGAGGGCACACCGAAATCACTGCAGTATCTGCGGCAAAGAGTCTTGAGCTGCTTTTTTTTCGGGTCGGAACAGTCATTTACATCTATCACAAGCCGACACTCCGAAACGCAGCTACGCTCTTTGAAAAAACTCAACAAAAAGGCAAGATCTTCGATAAAGCCTGCAAGCCTCACCTCGGGCGGCCGTACCGAAAACAGCGGATCGCATTCGAGCTTTTCAAACCAGACAACGCATTTTGCGCCGAGCCTTACCGCATTGACTGCGGCATGATCTGCGTTCCTTTCTCCCGACAAAGTGAAGCTCTGCAGCAGAGTAAGCCCGGGCTTGAACTTCAGCGCCTGCGGTATTGATTCGATAAGCTCATAGCAGCCGGCCTTGAAATCGCGTTTTTTTAGGTATTCTATATGCAGAAACAGCTCGCTTGACAGCTCCGAGAGCAGTTTTTTTGAATCTGACAGACTTTTTTCATTGAGGATACGGGAAAGAAGTATACCCGCACGGGAGATCGTATACGAAAAACGCTCTGCAGCAGTCCGATCATGCGAAAGCACAAGCTCTGCCGCATTTTTCACTTCATCGATCACATCTTTTGCGCGGAGGACACTGTAAACCGCCGTATAAAGTCGTGTAACGATCAGAGCTGCCCGATCTGCGTATTTTGCACCGTGTTCCGAGAGCAGACACCCGAGCGCTCTGTGAAGCCTTACCGACGCGCAGTCAAGCTCGTCAAATCCCGTCAGATCGCCGTTTTCCCAGTCAAATTCATCGGGGATGCGCTTCAATGCGCGAGCTTTGACAGCGGCGGGATGCCGGAGCAGCGGGCTGCCGTCATCGTTCTGTGATCTGTATATGATGCTGCGTGTATCCTCCGGATAATCAAGATCATCGGCGGCAGTAAAGCCGTCCGTTATCATTTTGGCAAGGCGGCGGCGGTGCTCCGCCCAGACAAGCTC
Source organism: uncultured Eubacteriales bacterium (assembly GCA_900317815.1). Classification (GTDB taxonomy): domain Bacteria; phylum Bacillota; class Clostridia; order Oscillospirales; family Acutalibacteraceae; genus RUG592. The sequence continues at coordinate 11,485 of ONIC01000062.1, forward strand.
ATCGATTCTGTCGCTGTTCTGACGGCTGAGCGACTTGATCGGTGTCGGAGCAAGAAGCTGTGAAAGCAGGTTTGCAGCATCCTCAGGCTTAGAGGTATCTGCTCCGAGATCTGAAAGCTTGTACTTTATATGAAGGGCAAATATAATGTTTTCCTTATATATGCGGGGATTTTTCGAAAAATTGTCCGAGAGAGTATTCTCGGGAACGATGTGAGCAAGAGCCTTTATACGCGAACGGTACAGTCCGAAAGCGAGATCATAAAGCTGTCTGTCGATATCGGAGAGCTTTGCGGGCTTATATACGGGGACACAGCGTTCGCTTGTTATCACATCGTGGAAAAATCTGCGCTGAACAAATCCGATGAATATTCTCGGGAAATAAAGCGAGATGTGCTCGCAAACCAAACGGTTGGACTTGTCTGAAAAGCATGCAATAACATAATCGGGATCGTAACGCTTCACTGTCTCAACGATATTGGACTCGTCTATCTCCGTATCATCCAGAATGATATCTGCAAGCTTGCTTTTGGGGAGATTGTCCCTCCAAGTGCGAAATCCGCCATACCTGACAAGACGTGTGTGGTAATCAAGCAGCGGCATTTGTTTTGAAAGCTCGTCAAGACCGTCCTTTGCCACGACAGCGATCCTCAGACGTCTGCGCGCAGATTGACCGACAGATAAAGCGAGGTCAAAAGCCGCACGCCCGTACCGCCCCATGCCAAAGATCAGCAGCGTTATATCCTTGTCCGCATCTTGGATGAGCGGATGCCTGTAAAACAGATCGGCAAACATCAGTTCCACAGCAATAGCCTCATTCCAGAATACCGAATTTTTTTCGTTTCTGCGCATTCCCGATACCAAACACTCAACTCCCTTTATTTCATATTATAATTTTATCACAACCACATTTTTCTTGTCAACGGGCAGTGCCCGCTGACATTTACGTGAACTCGGTTTTTCGTATGCGTTGCTATCGCGCCGCGGTCTCATTTTACAGATATTTGCCGCATACTTTGTACAAAGCGGCATTACCGCCCCTCACTCACACCATACCGCAATGCGCTGTTTTTTATTTTTATTCAGGATCCGCGGGGAAAGGTTATGTTGTGCAAAGCACAATTCCCGCGCTCGAAAAAAGATCAAGGCGACACAAGGAAATCTGCTTTCTTTATCGGGAGTATCAAAAGAGACAACCCGTTTATACAAGAGTCAGCTTTCTTACGAGCGGAATTATTCACGGATTCGGCGAATATAATAGACAAGAAAGGAAGTGGGATCGTGAGATCGAGGAGTCAGCTATCCGAACATACTGCGGTCACTGCGCTGTTCCTTGCGGCTTGCTGCGCTGCGCTCTATATGCCGTCTGTCGCCGCCGATGGTATCCGCTCGGGCGTTGAATATTCGCTCAATGTACTTTTGCCGTCGCTGTTTCCGTTTATGTTCCTCTCCGCATTCGCTGCCGAGTACGGGATCTCGTCTTCTATCGGAAGAATTACAGCACCGTTTACGGAAAAAGTACTATATCTTCCACAAGAGGCGGGAGTAACGGTACTGCTGAGTCTGATCGGCGGCTATCCTGTCGGAGCGATCGGGATAGCCTCGCTGCTTAAAAACAAATACATCACAGAAAAGCAGGCGGCAAGAATGTTATGCTTTTGCATAAATCCGGGTCCTGCGTTTCTGATAAGCGCAGTCGGTGACGCTATGTACGGAAGCAAAAAGATCGGTTTGGTACTGCTTTGCTCGCAGACTCTTTCAAGTCTTCTGATAGGTGCGGTGCTCGGACTCTTTGCAAGGAAACACGAGATGATCCCAAGGGTAAAGAAAGGGCTTGCTGTAAGACGAAACGCAGCCGAGTCGTTTATTCTGTCATCAAGACTCGCCTGTGGATCGGCTGTCTCGCTGTGTACCCTCGTAGTCCTGTTTTCGGCGTTTTCATCGCTGCTGCTCGGCGCTCTCGGTATTGACGATACATCGCTTGCCGGCGTTTCGATCAGAGCGTTTCTTGAAGTGACCGACGGCTGCTCGTGTCTTTACAGAGTAAAGGCGCCCGTTTATCTTACGGCGCTGGCTGTCGGCTGGGGCGGGCTCTGCGTTCATTTTCAGATCTTTGCGGCGCTGCCGGAGCTTAAGATCGGAAAGACTTACTTTTTTGTATCAAGGCTGTGTTCGGGAACACTCGGAGCAGCTTTGTCATATCTTGTTATGAGGTACGCAAATATTGCGGCGGAGGTTTTTTCAAATACAGAAAATACCAGACCTTCGCCGTCTTCGCCCGGCCTCACAGGAAGCTGCGCGCTGCTGTTGTCTTCCGTTATGTTCGTTGTATTTATCGGCAAAGAGACGAAAGAGAGGTAATTCTATGTGTGGTATAGCGGGATGGTTTTCGGAAAAAGAGAACCTGCTTGAACAAACAGATACGCTGCGTAAGATGAGCGAGACGATGTCCCGCCGGGGACCCGATGAACACGGCGAATATGTCGATAAACACGCAGCAATGCTTCACCGAAGGCTCACGGTCGTGGATCCGGAAACAGGCAGGCAGCCCATGATAAGCATGAACGGCGAATATAGTATAGTGCTTGTTTATAACGGTGAGATCTACAACACAAAGGAGCTTCGACGCGAGCTGAGATCAAACGGATTCAGCTTCAAGGGTCACTCCGACACCGAGGTGATCCTGAAATCATATCTGATGTGGGGAGAAAAATGCGTTGAAAAATTCAACGGTATTTTCGCCTTTGCGATATACAATGAAAAAGAGCGGACAATTTTTGCAGCCCGCGACCCTATCGGCGTCAAACCTTTCTTTTACACAGTATATAACGGAGGATTTTTGTTTGGCTCGGAGATAAAAGCTCTGCTTGCAAATCCGAAGGTAAAGCCCGAGATCAACGATGAAGGTCTTATGGAAATATTTTTTCTGGGACCCGGAAGGACACCGGGAGGCGGAGTTTTCAGGAACATCTTTGAGCTGAAGCCGGGCGAATGCGGCGTTTACAAGGACGGAGCATTCCGAAAACGGACGTATTTCAGGATAACGGCAAGGGAACACACACACACACGAGCGCAGACGATCGAGTACACGCGGTTTTTACTCACAGATGCGATCGAGCGTCAGCTGGTCAGTGATGTTCCGCTCTGCACATTTTTGTCCGGCGGTCTTGACAGCAGCATTATCTCCTCCGTTTCGTCGGCATATTTCCGCAAGCATGGCAAAACGCTTGACACATACTCGGTAAACTATGAGGATAACAAGAAGTTCTTTCAAAAAAGCCTGTTCCAACCGAACTCGGACGAGGATTTCATCGGGATAATCAGCGAGCATATCGCATCGGAGCACCACAGCGTGATCCTCGATAACACGGAGCTTTACAGCGCGCTCTTTGAAGCGGTCTCGGCGCGCGATCTGCCCGGAATGGTCGATGTGGACTCTTCTCTCCTGCTTTTCTGCCGTGAGGTAAAGAAAGATTTTACGGTTGCGCTCTCGGGAGAATGTGCCGACGAGCTTTTCGGAGGATACCCGTGGTATCACAACGAAGAAATACTGTACGAGGAGTGCTTCCCTTGGTCGCGCTCTCAGGCGGTGCGCCGCTCTATACTTAAAGACGGCGCTCTCCCCCACGGTGAGGATTACGTTCATCAGCGTTATGAGGAAACAATAGCAGAGACCGACACGCTGCCGAGCGACACTCCTCACAAAAAGCGTATGCGGGAAATGTTTATGCTCAATTTCCGCTGGTTTATGCAGACGCTGCTCGACCGAAAGGACAGATGCTCCATGTATTCGGGGTTGGAGGTCAGAGTTCCGTTCTGCGATTACAGGATAGTTCAATATGCTTACAATATGCCGTGGGAATTGAAGTCTCTCAACGGCCGTGAAAAAGGGATCGTCAGGACGGCATTCTCAGATATTCTTCCCGAGTCGATTACATGGAGAAAAAAATCTCCCTATCCCAAGACTTTCAATCCGATCTATTGGGAGCTTTGCGTCAAAGGCGCACAGAAAGTTATCTCCGACAAAGGATCGCCTCTGTACGATATTCTCGATCACAATGAGGTACGAAAGATCATTGATGATCCCGAAGGCATATCGTCCCCGTGGTACGGGCAGCTAATGCGCGCACCTCAGATACTTGCTTACATTGCGCAGATCGACTTCTGGTTAAAAAAATACGATGTAAAGATCGTCTGACGTACAAAAACCCCGTCAAGTACAAGTACCTGACGGGGAAATTATGACTATATCAGTTCAGTCGGAGCAGAAATTACTCGTTGATAGCGATAACTGCGCCCGAACCTACCGTACGGCCACCCTCACGGATAGCGAAACGGAGACCTACCTCGATAGCGATAGGAGTGATGAGCTCAACGTCCATCTCTACGTTATCGCCGGGCATG
>ONIC01000176.1 GCA_900317815.1 uncultured Eubacteriales bacterium
ATAATTTTAGTGGGCAGCCGCTCTCGCGGAACAAAAGTATCGATCCGCAATAACTGACAGCGAAATTGCCTGCGGACGCTTGTCCGCTGTAAAATCTGTCTTGCAATTAGCGAGAGCTTGTGTTATAATATACAATGTATATTTATGGAAATCGGTGAGCCGCATGGTTTGCCCTGTAATTCGTCAATAAAGGTGCGTGATGGAATGGGTGCAAAGGTAACGCTTCTGGCTTATACGCCGTCGCCCGAGCAGACTGTCGCTATGGCGGCTAAGCTCTGCTATTCAAAATCTGATATTTCGGCAGTGAGGGAGGGGCTTGACGAGGAGAAGACCGCTTCGTTCCTCGATATGCTCTCGTCACTCGGACATCAGAGCCCGATCGAGCACGCTTCCTTTACCTTCGGTATAGAGGGTATCTCGCGCGCCTGCTCGCACCAGCTCGTGCGCCACAGGATCGCGTCATACAGCCAGCAGTCGCAGAGGTACGTTGACGGTACGTCCTTTGAGTTTGTCACTCCGCCGAAGATCGAGCAGTCGCCCGAGCTGTCGAAGCTCTACAACGCTGCGCTCGAAACGGAGATGAAGGCGTATGAGGAGCTGAGGGACGGGCTTATGGCGGCGAATATCAGACAGTACGCAAAGGATAACGGGCTTGCGATCGACACCGACGCAGACGATAAGAAAGTGATAGAGAGCTTCAAAGCGCTCGACAAGGCGAAGTGCTCGGCGTTTGAAAAGACCGCCAACGAGGACGCTCGCTTCATTCTTCCGAACGCCTGCACGACTAAGATCATCTGCACGTTCAACGCAAGAAGTCTTCTCAATTTCTTTGAGCATCGCTGCTGCAACCGCGCGCAGTGGGAGATCAGGGACGTAGCGCAGCAGATGCTTCTGCTTGTAAAGGAGGCCGCTCCGCACCTGTTCTCAAAAGCGGGACCCGGCTGCGTCTGGGGGAACTGCCCCGAGGGGAGAATGTCCTGCGGAAGAGCGGCGGAGATGAGAAAGAAATTTCGCTGAGTTTTCATTTCATTAAACATCGGAACAGAGGGAGATATTATGATATATGTATTTCTGGCAAACGGCTTCGAAGAGACCGAGGCTGTGGCTCCTATAGATATCCTGCGCAGAAGCGGAGCTGACGTTAAGACGGTAGGCATCGGCTCGAAGACCGTTACAAGCTCGCATAAGCTGACGGTCACTGCCGATCTCGGAGAGGACGAGGCAGGATTTGACGGACTTGAGGCGGTAGTGCTTCCCGGCGGTATGCCCGGAACGCGCAACCTTGAGGCGAGCGAAACGGTGCAGCGCTTCCTGGACTTCGCATGGGAAAACGGGCTTGTTATAGGCGCAATATGCGCGGCGCCCTCCGTGCTCGGTCACAAGGGCTTTCTGGACGGGAAAAAGGCTACCTGCTTCCCCGGGTTTGAAAGCGAGCTGCTCGGCGCACAGTTTGTCGGCGCGCCCGCAGTAACGGACGGAAATGTCATCACAGGAAAGGGCGCAGGAGCGGCGATCGAGTTCGGTCTGGCGCTTTCTGCAAAGCTGTGCGGTGAAGATACCGCGAAAAAAGTGAGGGAGTCAATGCAATGCCCGTAAATGAGATCAAAGCGGAAAAGACCGAGCTTCGCAAGACGTTCGGCTTGAGCCGCGCAAAGCTTGACAGAGAGAAAAAGCTCGACTATGACGCCGAGATACAAAGCCGTGTGCTCGCGCTCAGGGAGTATATCGACACGGACATAGTGTTTACTTATGTGTCGCTCGATACCGAGGCTTCGACTATCGGGCTGATCTATGCCGCATGGGCAAACGGAAAGCGTGTCGCTGTGCCGAGGTGCGAGCCGAAAACTACGCAGATGGAGTTTTACATCATAAACTCGTTTGACGACCTTGAGACGGGGCAGTACAATATACCCGAGCCGATCGCAGAACGTTGTGAGAAGGTCACGGACTTTTCTCACGGGCTGTGCGTAGTTCCCGGGCTGAGCTTTGACGCAGAGGGTTACAGGCTGGGCTACGGAAGGGGCTACTATGACCGGTTTCTCAAGCAGTTCCGCGGCACGAGCGTCGGGCTGTGCTATTCAAGCTACGTAAAATTCAAGCTTCCGCGAAGCGAATATGATATGCCTGTGGATATCATCTCAACGGAGAGATATCTGCGCCGAGTTTGACCGTAAATTCGATCCTGAAAGGAATTGTAAGTATGAGTGACGAAATGAAATCACAGGACGAGCTTGAAAAAAAGCTCGAGGCTACCCGCCGTAAAAAGATAAACAACTTCAAGCTCAAGATTGACGATATAGACGATGATACGAACGACGACATAATCTTTCCCGACGATGACAGCGATCTTATCATAGACGAGATCCCTTCGTCGAACAGCTTTGACATTCCGTCCCGCTCGGAGGAGCTTGACGAGAGAGAAAGCGAACGCGAGGAGGAGAAGCGCAGGAAAAAGGCTCTCAAAGCCGAGCGCAGGCGCAAGAAGAAGAAAGCCAAGAAGAACGGCTGTGTATTTCGGGTCGTCTGGCTTGTGCTCGTTCTGATACTCGGCGTTTTTCTGGCGGAGTTCATGCTGGTGGGTATCAACGATCTTCTCGGACGAAACCGCGGCGAGGAGGAGAAAGTAATCATCAAGGTGCCGAAGGACGCAAACGTAGACGAGCTTGCGGATATCCTGCATGAAAACGGAGTTATCAACAGCGAGCGCTACTTCAAGCTCTATGCGAAGATGACGAAGGACGACGACATCATGTTCACGCAGGGCTCGTATGAGATGATGAACAACATGGACTACGAGGCTATCATAAACTATCTGCAGTCGAATGCCAACCGTGTCGATACGGTGGAGATCAGATTTACCGAGGGTATGACGATACTCGAGATCGCAGACAAGCTCGAGGAGAACAAGGTCTGCGACAAGGAGGAATTCCTGTCGCTGTGCAATTCGGACGAGTTTGACGAGGACTTTACTTTCCTCTCGAGCGGCAGACCGAAGGTGTCACAGACGTACTACAAGCTCGAGGGCTATCTTTTCCCCGATACTTACGAGTTCTATCAGGGCGAAAAGGCAACTACGACTATTTACCGTTTCCTCAACAACTATGAGGTCAGAATGTACTACACGAAGCAGCGCCTTGAGATCAAGGAGGAGAACGAGGACGAGTATGACGGTCCGAAGGTCATGTACGACGAGTACGGCAACGTGATGTATGACGACGACGGAAACGTGATGTACGAGACGGACACAGACACGAGAAAGACGAAGAAGTATGAGAAGCTGACGATCGAGGAGCAGGCGAAGAAGAAGGGTATGTCGATGGACGACCTGCTGATACTTGCGTCGATGATCCAGTCGGAGGCTGCCGATACGCAGGATATGTACAACATTTCGAGCGTCTTCCACAACAGACTTGCAACGCTCTCAAACGACGGCTATTCTTCATACGGCGAGTATATCAGAGGTATGCTCGATTCCGACCCGACTATGTACTATCCTTACAAGAAGGCGACACTGCCCGATAAGTTCGAGAGCACATACAACACATACAAAAATCCCGGACTTCCCGCAGGTCCCGTATGCTGTCCCGGTATGGAGGCGATAAAAGCCGCGCTCTATCCGAACGACACGAACTACTACTACTTCTGCCACAAGGCGGCAACGAAGGACAGCGACGCTGTGCCGTACTACGCCGCTACTGCGAGCGATCACCAGTACAATCTCTCGCTTGCGGGCATCGAATAAAGGAGCCACTGAATAAATCACGTTCTACAAACTGAGCACTCATCTTGCTTGCATCTTTAGTCTCGGCTGCCGCCTCGGTCGGTGCTTCTGCTTCGCAGAGGTCTCCACCGGAGACC
>ONIC01000079.1 GCA_900317815.1 uncultured Eubacteriales bacterium
CTTTCCCCGCGTGAGGTGCAAAGCGGCTGCTTTGCGCCTAATATATAAAAAGTGTGAAGCGTTATTTCGGTAATGAATATTGAATAATAAATACTGTCGCTTCGCTCCTTAAAGCGTTTCTACCACGCCGAACAGGTAGAGCAGCAGTGTGCCTATTCCTGCGAGGAAGGTCACTGCGCTGAATATAACGACTATCTTCACCTCGTTCCAGCCGCTCATCTCAAAATGGTGGTGGATCGGGGTCATTTTGAATATGCGCTTGCCGTGGGTGAGCTTGAAGTACGACACCTGAAGAATTACCGAGAACATCTCGATCAGGTAGATCAGGCCGAGCGGGATCAGCAGAACGGGAACGTCAAGAGCGAACGCCGCAGCGCAGACTGCGCCGCCGAGGAAGAGCGAGCCTGTGTCGCCCATAAAGATCTTTGCGGGGTTGAAGTTCCAGAGCAAAAAGCCGAGACAGCCGCCCGCAAGCGCAGCGCAGAAGATATTCATTCCCGCATAGCCCGCTACGCCCGCCATTACCATAAAGAAGGACGCAACAAACATCGTGACCGAGCCGTTGAGCCCGTCAATGCCGTCGGTCAGATTTACCGCATTCACGATACCGACAATGAAAACTGCCGAGAGTATATAATAGAAAAAGCCGAGGTCTACAAGTCCGACAAACGGAACGATCGTCTTTGTGTCGGCGCCGTAGATACGCATTGCGATAAGATAAGCAAACGCCGTCGCAAACTGTAAAATCAGCTTCTGCACCGCTGTCAGACCGAGATTTCTCTTCTTTTTGATAGAGATAAAATCATCGACAAAGCCGATTCCGCCGTAGATCAGCGCCATAATGAAGCCGCCGACTACCTGCGCAGTTTTGAGCCTTGCGGGATCGGAAACGCCGCTTGCCATTTTATAGCAGATACAGGTGATAACAGTAGCCGCAAGCGTTCCTGCGATAAACATAATACCGCCCATCGTAGGAGTGTTCTGCTTGTTCTTGTGCCATGTCGGGCCGATCTCCTTGATCGTCTGTCCGCACTTTACCTTTACAAGATACGGGATCAGCTTGCTGCCGATCAGTGAAGATACGATAAACGAGATCAGAGCCGCCTCAAACGACCAAATTCCTGTTGACATAATATTCCCCTCTTTTGTACGTCTTTCTTTTTTATAGTGTGGAGTGTGTAGTGTGAAGTGTGGAGTGTCGGAAACGCTGCGCGTTTTCATTATAACGCGATGAAAGCTCACGATGTGCAATTACTTACGCCGCGTCTTGGGCTTGCGCATTTCTATATACCAATATAGATCAGGAGCGCAAGCGACTCCGAAATTATTCACTTTTCATTTTTCACTATTCACTACGCGCCTTTGGCGCGAACTCCACACTCCACACTCCAAACTCCACACTTTACCAAACTCCACACTTACATAACCGTATCGTCCACGTCGTCATTTCCGAAGTAGACAGTGACCACAGTGCCGGGCGGCACCTGCATTCCCGAGCCGATACTCTGAGAAAACGAGTAAACGGTATCCTGCTCGACCGAGCCCGAGTAACATATATTGATATTGTACTCCGCCGAAAGCTCGTTGACCTCGGAAACGGTGTAGCCGACCAGATCGGGAACAGTGACCGTCTCCTTCGTGGAGTCTGTCGTGGTGTAGAGAACGACCCTGCCGCCGCGCGGTATCTGAGTACCCGCTTCGGGGATCTGAGATATGACGACATCGCCGTCGCCCGTGACATAAGGCTCGAAGCCGTCGTCAGCCGCTGCGCTGCTTGCTTCCGATACGGAAAGCGAAACATAGTTGTTCGCCGTCGTGCTGACGTACTTGATCTCCTCGTCGGTGTACTGCGCTTCGATACCGAGATACGGGCATATCTCCGACATTATGCTTGCAAACACGGGCGCTGCGACCTGCGAGCCGTAGTAAGCGTCGCCGGTCGGTGTGTCGAAATAAACGAGCAGCGCAATCTGAGGATCATCGGCGGGAGCAAAGCCGCAGTAGGACGCTATATAGTCCTCGACATTCGCCTTTCTGCTCTGACCGATCTTCTCTGATGTACCCGTCTTTCCCGCAATGCGGTAGCCCGCAACGTAGCCGTTCTTCGCCGTGCCCTCGGTGGCGTTCTTTTCGAGGATCTGCGCCATCTTGTCGGCGGTGTCCTGAGAGATTATCTGCCGCTTGACAGTCGGCTCCGATGTCTCGACGACGTTGCCGTCGGCGTCAAGTATCTGTTTGACCAGATACGGCTTTACGAGTTTTCCCCCGTTTGCGACAGCCGAAACAGCCGTTACCATTTCGATAGGCGTTACCGTAATACCCTGTCCGAACGAGCCGATCGCAAGGTCGGTCGGCCACATCGAGCCTTCGGGCTCTCCGTCGTGGTGGAAGAAAAGACCGGTTGCCTCGCCGGGGAGATCTATCCCCGTCTGAGAGTTGAAGCCGAACGACTGGAAGTATTCCCAGAAATTTTCGTAGCCGAGCGCATTTCCGATCTGCATGAATGCGGGGTTGCAGGAGTTGCAGAGCGCCTCTGCAAACGACTGGCTGCCGTGACCGTCGTGGTTGTGGCAGTAGATCGGAGATACTCCCTCATACGGCACATACGAGCCGGAACAGAAGAAGTTTGACGACAGCTTCGAAGTACCCTCCTCGAGAGCCGCCGACGCCGTTATTATCTTGAATACCGAACCGGGGTAGTAGCTGTCCGAGACCGCCTTGTTTCGCCACTGTTTAGCCAGAAGCTCCGATTCACGCTCCTGCTTTTTCGTGCCCGACAGCTTTTCAAGCTCTTTTTTTGCCGATTCGTCCGTTATCTCGTAGGGGTTGTTGAGATCGAAGCTGTTCTCGTTCGCCATTCCGAGCACCTCGCCCGTGTTGACATCGAGACAGATAGCGACCGCGCCCTCTGCGACCTTGTAATCTATTATACCCTGTTTAAGGTGTTTTTCGAGAAAATGCTGGATCGTCTCGTCGATCGTGAGCATAACGGTGCTGCCGTCACGGGCCTCCTGTTTCTGCTCGTACTCAAAGGGCATAGCCGCTCCCCAGCCGTCGTTTTCCGAAACGACACGCCCCGGCGTTCCCGTAAGGTAGGAATCGTAGCGGTACTCTATACCCGAAAGTCCCTGACCGTCCGAGCCTGTGAAGCCGATGACCGCCGCCGCAAAATCGTTGTACGGGTAATATCTCTTGTAATCCTCCTCCAGCACGATAACGCTGCCGAGCTTCGGATTTTCCTTCGAGATCCTCTCTATAAATTCGAGCACCTTGTTGCGCTCGTCGCTCTCTATCTGCCGTTTTACCGTCTGATAGTAGGAATCCTTGTTTTTCGCAAGTTCCATGATGTCGTCGGCGTTCATACCGAGAATTGACGCCAGACCCTGAGACACCTTCATGCGGTCGGAATCGTTTTCAAAATATATCGGCGCCAGAACGACCTTCCAGACGTTTGCCGAACTTGCGAGAGTGTTTCCGTTGCGGTCAACGATCGACCCTCGCTTTGGCGAAACGACCGTATCGCTCATCTGCTGATCTACCGCAAGATCGGAAAGCTCCTTGCCCTGTATTATCTGAAGGTAAAAGAGCCTCAAAATGACCGACCCGAAGCCCAGAATAAGTATAATCGCCAGAAGAACAATCGAGCGTCTTCGTATACTCGATAATACATTATCGCCCATAAGAACACCTTTCTTTTAGTTTGGAGTTTTATCAATGCGTAATTCGTAATGCGTAATTCGTAATTCAAAATTCGTGATACAAGCCGCACCTTACCGCAATACGTTTGATTTTATTTTTTATATGATCCGCGCGGGAAGTTTTTGCTGCGCCTTACTTCACCGCCGCGCGCGAAACCATAAAGCCGAGCGAAACATAAGTGCGCTGTCGGGTTGAGATAATTGTTAGTTGTTCCCGCGAGTGGAGCAAACGAGCACCCCTCCGTCACGGCTGCGCCGTGCCACCGTCTCGGCTGCCGCCTCGGTCGGTGCTTCTCAGCCTTTGGCTGAGAGGTCTCCACCGGAGACCCGCACCC
>ONIC01000061.1 GCA_900317815.1 uncultured Eubacteriales bacterium
AGACCCGCACCCTGCGGTCGTTTCAAACAATCTGCCTGAAAATCTGACGGCGCAATATGAGCACTCGCTTTAATCAGTGTCTCCCTAGTATAAAGCCGAACTCCGCACAGTACCGTGCGGAGTTTTTATTTATTGTTCTATTGATGTTAACTGCCTGCCGTTTAAAGTCACTGTGCCGCTGCAAAGCTTAGCCTCCGTGTCAAATTCAAACGGGGAAGAATCGGTCGTGATCGCTACACTGCCTCCGTTAATATAAATGCTTCCGTTTGAATCTATCGCATCTGTATCCCCCGACAGCATTGCAATAGATACACTGCCGCCGTTGATCTCAATGACAACATCGTATGCTGCGCTGTTTGCCGAAGCATTTATTCCGTCATCGGAGGCGCTGATTGAAAGAGTACCGTTGTTTATCTGAACAAATGTGCCCTCTATCCCCTCGTTTGCGTTAATATTGACAGTGCCGCCGTCAAGCTGGACTACAGATGTACCTTGTATTGCATCGCTCTGAGCGTTGATAGTGAGATCACCGCCTGAAATGTAAATAAATCCTTTCGTGTCGTCATTTTTGTTTTTGCTGTGGAGACCATCCTTTACAGAATCGACTGTTATCTTTCCGCCGCAAATTCTTATGGAATCGTTCGCTTCTATCCCGTGGTTACCTGAGTTGATCTCATAAATACCGCCTGTTATCTTAAGATCGTCCTTAGAAGTAAGACCATTGCCCGATTCGGAATTGATCGTCAGACTGCCAAGCCCGTTAAGAGTCAGATCATTTTTTGAGAATATGACCGCATCCGTATTTGTACTGCCGTCTGCCGCAAAGACTCCTGTCACAGATAGAGAATTATCGGACTCTGTAGTAGTAACATAACATTTATCCGCTGATACAACATAGATAACAGGGAAATCTTTATTTGTAACATTTACTCCATCAAGAATGATACGGACCTTGGCGGCTTCCGCATTTACTTTCAGAGTACATTCGGACGCAGTACCGCTGATAATGTAGATGCCTTCCTCAGTAATGTCGATAGTTTTATTATCGGATACAGTTATTGCTTTTGCTTCCGATATGTCAGGCTGCTGATCCAGATCGTTTGTTCCGAACATTTCGTTTGCGTCGAGCTTCGGGACAATCTCTACAGGCTGTCCAACAACGGAAGAGACTTCGCTCGGCGTGATTTTTGAAGAAACAGAAATACTCGATGAGGCTGCCTTGGAGCTTGCAGTCGATGAAACGCTCTTAGAAGCCGTTTTAGATGATGATGCCACTGAAGATACAGTTCGTGATGACATTGACGTTGTCGCACCTGAAGATGAGGACTGCCTTGATGATACCGATGCGGAAGAAGCTCTTGACGAAGTATTTTTTGTTGATGAGGTCTCGCTTTTGGCAGAAGATGATCTGACAGATGAATTCTCAGAAGATACGCCGCTCTCCTCTGATCTATCCTTACTGCTTGATAATACAGCATCTTCGGAGCTTGGAATATCGGTATTATCTATGTAAGAAACAGAGTTTGACGAGTTTTCCGAAAGTGACGATAGGCTTGTATCATTTCCGCTGCCCGATGAGCAGCCTGCTGATGCCATAACGATTACAAGTGCGGCACAGATCATCGCTGAAAAATGCTTTTTCATATCAAAGACCTCATTTCTATCTTGATCTCCTACATTATAACTTCAATTTATGGAATAAGTTTGAACTATTTCAAAATTTGTATAAAACAATACATCTACAACAACAAAGCGCCCTAAAATAGGACGCTTTGATCTTTGTTTACATATACTTGTCTGCGGCTGAGTCATTCGACATCATTCTATCCGCAGCACCTGATGCAAAAGGAATAAACGGAGTAGTATTATCAGATGTCAATACAATATCATCTGCTTTAAGTTCGATGATCTCAAGCTGTGCATATAAATATTCTTTTTTCATTACGATCATCGCCTCCCTTACATATTCGAATAGGCTTTGGCAGCATTGTGCCAGCCGTACAAAGCGGTCAATGTTGCTTTGAGCTGATCGTATTTACTGTCTGTACTCGACATAGCCTTTTTGAAATAGTCTCCGATATTTACGGTAAACGTATTTGATGAACCCTTGAAACTCAATGTTCTGTCGGCAAAAAGCTGTTCGGGGCTAAAGCCTGAAATACGGTATTTTACGGAGGAACCGCTTACCTCCGCTGCATACGTTTTATTTCCGTCCGTAAGAGCAGGAAACTCAGTATTGCTGCCCATGGATCTGAAATAGAGTTTATACTCGGTGCTGCTTTCGAGAACAAGCGCCGCGCCACTGAGTTCAAGACCATACTGAGCAAAATCTATTCCCGTAAAGTCGCAGTCTTTCATACCCGCAAGATCTGTCTGAGAGATCGATGAGGATGTATAACCGGTCACATTTTCATCTGCAAGATCATCGGTTTTATATTCGAAGAGAAGCTGAGCCTGTGCGCCGTAAGTAAGAGTAGCTTTTGCAAGCGTTCTTGTCACATCGGGATATGCGGTATCATTCGAGACAGTTTCAAGATACGACCGAACAGAATAAGTCTTTGTTTCAATAGTCGTACCGTTTTCTTTGAGCGTGATTTTGAGCTGATCGACCATATTCTTGGCGGGAATATTATACTTAATAACATAGCAGCCTGCCTGATCGCCCGATGTTTCCGGCGTGTAATCGGATATGTTAAAACTCTCTACCGAGCCGTTCCATTCTACCATAGCAGTAAGCGTTTCGGGAGCCGATGTACCGGGATCGACATAATAATTGATACCGATATCGTCACCGAGTGAAACAGAACTGCCTGCAAGCTTAGGATCAGCGTGTTCTTCATAAGACAAGGTAAACGTATCATTGCCGTTGTCCGTGAGCGTAAATGTAAACTCAGTTTCTGCGGGGACATAGAGTTTATTTGAATTAGTTCCGAGATCAGAAGTATTGTACAGTGTAACAGATGTCTTATCTGTACCCTGCCATCCGTCTGTCATATACCAATTTGTTTTATCGGTCGTTGAATCGATTATCTTGATGAATACATAGCTTTCCTGCGTAAAGGAAGCCGTAACCTTGCCGTTAACGAACTTATAAATGCCGGGATTCGCAGAATCACCTTCACATCCGTAATTCGCACCGTTGATAAATCCGATAAGATAGTATGAAACAGTCTCCGGCTCGATGTAAGGATCCTCGTTCGGGTCATATACTACAGCAACGCCTGTTGAACCTACCGTGCCGCTGATCTTCCCGCCTGAAACAGTGAACTCATTTCCCGTGATCTGATCGTAATATGTTCCGTCCGCCATTTTATGAGCGTCAAGGCTGACGTAGCCTGCACCGTCAAGCTTTGCGATAGAAACGCCCGATACACCTCTCTCGTTATAAGCAATGCTCCCCGTGCCGGACATATACTCGCTTGTTCCGTTAAAGTGGTTCTTGAACTTGTTGATTTCCGCTACAGCGTCACTCTTCCAGGTCGTGTCGGTACTTGCTACACCTATCTTATCATTCGGACGAGCCAGGAACAGAGAAGTGGAATCGGCACGCGAGCCGACTATCGCCCATGTCTTTACGATATCATCATCGCTGATCGATGACGTGGAATTATCCATATACGTATCATGAGACTCCGCCCAAAGAATACAGTTATCGGCAGAAGTGCCTTTTTCGTAATTGTACGCCGCAAGACCGGCACCGTTTCTCGAGCAAGCGTTGGAAAGCGCGTGGTTACCGGTTTCGTTGTCGGTAACTGCAAAATACTGTGTGTAGTTTGAGATGTCGGTACCTGCGTATCCGAGGATCTCGCCATACAGAAATACATCAGACTTCTTCGATTTTATACCATTAACTACAGTCGGCCAAAAATCACTTGAACAGTTAGGATCGTTCGGAAGCTCGATGTGCTTTGCGGCATCAAAACGAAAACCGTCAACTCCAAGATCAACACATTCCTTAAGCATATCGAGAACTTTCTGCTGAATGTCGGAGTGCCACGTATTTAAATCTGGCTGACCGATATGGTACTGCGTGATGTTGTACCTTGACTGTTCATTGGCATAAATATCCTGACCGTGATAATACTCTTCCTTTTTCAGATCATCATCGACATCCGAACTCAGATACGCAAATGTACCATGAGCTTCATTGTTGTTGGCAAGATGATTTGCGACAACGTCAACAATTACCTTGATGCCATAATTGTCGGCTTCTTCGCAGAGAGCCTGAAGATCTGCCTTTGTTCCGAGCCATGTACCGCCGTCTGCAATACTGAGATTTAACGGCTGATAAAGCTTCCACCACTGAGAGGAATTCTCCGTCCATTCTGCATTGTAATCCTTCGGCTTTTGTACAGGAGATGTCTGGACAGCAGTGTAACCCGCAGCGTATATCTCGGGAAGATTAGCCTTGATAGCATTGTACGACCAATCAAAGCAATGGAGTATCGCTCCGCCCTGTACGGTGTCTTGCGCAAGCTGCGATTCAAGCGGTGCCTCTGTATCTGCATTCGCAGTAATACCGCCTGAGAAAAGCATTGATGATACCATACTTACCGCAAGGAAAGCAGAAGCGAATGGTCGGCTTAGTTTTCTATTTCGTTCGATATTCATAAAATAACCCCCTTCTATTTCAGTCTATGAACCTGATATTTGGTTACATTTTACCACAATTGACCATATCTGTAAATATAAAATCAGAAAATATTCACGGTATAACAACATTGTAATCTATAGCTAAAAGACAATATATTCAAAAAAGAGAACGCCGTACAGACATAATATCTGTACAGCGTTAAATAATATCAATCGGAAATTTTCAGTATCCCTTTATCCATTTTGCAGACACGATCAGCGTATGATAATACGTCACTTTCGTGAGTAACGATCAGCACGGAAGCACCATTATCGGCAAGTTGTCTGAACAGCCCGAGCACGAGAGATGTTGTATCGTTGTCGAGATCTGCTGTCGGTTCATCTGCTATTATTATCTCAGGGGAATTAATAAGCGCTCTTGCGATCGACATTCTGCGAAGCTCTCCTCCCGAGAGTTCGTTTGAATAGATATCGCTAAGATCGTCTATTCTCATAGCGTTGAGCAGCTCATGTGCATATTTAGTTTGATCGGAATTACTCGGATACATAACGCTCGGTGCGAGAACATTCTCCAGAACAGTAAGACTTTGAAGACCTGTCTGCCCCTGTGGAATGTAACCGATGTGACGGCAGCGTGTGATCGAGCGGTCGGTATCGCTGAGTTTGTAGATGTCTTGTCCGTCAAGCATCACGCTGCCCTCGGTAGGAGTCAGAACTCCCGCAAGCATATTGATAAGCGTTGTCTTTCCGCTGCCGGAACGCCCTATCAAAACGGTGATTTTTCCCTCTTCAAGGTCCAGATCAGTCTTTTCGACCGCATAAAAGTAATTTGAATTTCGCGCATTTCTGAAAAAACGTCGGCTTATCCCTTTTGCAGTGAGCTTCATTTACGTATCCTCCCTTAGCAGCAGTGCCGTCTCGCTGCCCGTGATCTTCCTCGCTGAAAAGAATGAAGTGACGATACCCGCAGAAACAGCAAGAACAAGTGATGCGAAAGAAAGCACAGCGACCATTCCTGCATCGGGCAGAAGAAACGGTAATCCGAGCATAGATTTTAGGGTATCAGATAATGAGAATGATAAAGCGAATGAACAGAGAAGACCAACGACTGCACCAAGCACACTCACCATAATTGATTCACAGAGTAAAACAGTAAAAATCATCCTCGACGAGGCGCCCATTATCCTAAGCACCGCAAATTCTTTTCTGCGTTCATTCGAAAGCAAAGCAAACACGACAAGCAGTATCACAACTGCAAGTAACCATATAACAGCAACCAGAGCTCCTATCACCTTCGATACTCCGGACAAGCCTTCCGAGATATCGGATATCATGGCTCTCGCAGATGACGCGCTGACTTTAGTGATATGGATATTGATATCATCTGTTACATCCGAAATATTGCAGCCCTCTTCTGTTTTGATGAGTACTGCCGACGCTGCACTTGAAATATCTACACCCTTGAACGGATCTGAATCAAGCAGAGAAGATGCGTCCTGCGCCATTTGCCTGACTGTGTTCATATTCGCAAAAACTGCGCTGTCAAGTCCTGTTCCCGTTTGCCCGAGCTGAGCGGCAACGTAGTATGTTTTACCGTAAAACTTCAGGAGCTTATCGTCAGGAAGACTTACATTCGCTCCTATAACAACATCTCCGTCTCCTATCTTTTCGGAATAACTCTCTGATATCCACGGCTGAACGGAAAAATCCGTCTCCGGTTCAAATCCGATTATCTGAACTCGTGATGAACAGCAGCTTGCTTTTGCCGAGGTCAGAAAAAACTGGCGTGAAACAGCTTGAACTCCGTCGGTGTTTATTATCTTGTCGACATCTTTACCGGACATATAGTATGTACCCGTTATCCCCTGCAGAAGAATATCGTCAAGCGAGCCGTGCCCCTTCGCAGAATTCGGGACAACAACTATATCTGCTCCGAGACGAGCTCTGTAGCCTTCAAGACCGCGCTGCATACTGACTATCGTGAAAGCTCCGAAAAAGAGAGTAAACGACAAAAACATCACGAGAAGAGACATAAACATAAAACGAAATGGCTTGCGCTTTATGTTTCTGACTGCAAGAGAGAAGGGAAATATCATCACTTCTCCTCCTCTTTTCCATTGCGGCTGTGTTTTTGTTTAGCAAAAACCGAACTGTAGAGAATAATATCCGCAATAGCGATCAGCAGCAGAACGATCATAATCACAGCCGTCCATATCTGAGCACCGCGTCTGCAGCTCATTTCTGCCATTTTGCAAAGAGGTATTATCCTGCCCGGTATACAAAAGGAAAGAGCATAGATACAGCAGAGCGGAATATCCATTCCTATCTTTACTTTCTCGTCTGGTACGACTAAATGAATTATCGAGATCAGGAGAAGCACGATCGACATTGCTTTCAGCACCTCCCCTGCCCAGTGGCAGCTCATAAAACCGTTCTCGGACGCTTCGCAAACAGGAAACCATAAGCGTATACCTAACAGATACACCAGGCTTACAGCAAAAGTCAGGATATCGGTAACGGCAAGTCTAAATTTTTCTTTGTTTAACAGCATTTCTTTTCTCTCCCTATTTTTTCTTTCTTTTCCAGACCGCAAGCGCATTTGCATTTACGAGCAGCTCCTGCGTGTCTATGCCCTTTGGACAGACATTTTTGCAGGACAGCGATTTCCCGCATCCCTCAAATATATGACGAGAATACAGTCTTGCGATCTCTTTATAGTCTTTCTTATCACTTTCCGAAAGCAGACGCATTGTTATCGGTACGGCAGACATACCGAAAAAATTCCCTCCGCTATAAAAATTAGGACATATTTCAAGGCAGCAGCCACACTGTAAGCATCCCGATGCTTCAAATACAAGATCTGCATAACTATCCCCTTGCAGCGCATCTTCTTTGAGCCACAGCTTGAGTTTTTTCAAATTATCATAAAGAATACTGCGGTCTACTACGAGATCACAAACTATCGGAAACTTTTTGAGCGGTTCTATCGTAATGCTCTTACCCTTTAACCCGGACAATACTGCATCGCACGCAAGCATCGGTTTTCCGCAGATCACCATAGCACAAGCACCGCACTTCTTTTGAAGACAGCTGCACTCCCATTCGATTTTTCTGTCAGGTATTCCTGTCGAATTAAGATAGTTTAGTGCGGTAGCGACTGTATCCGAAGGTGTTTGTGAAGTGTATTCAAAGCTTTCAAAATAGCTTTTCTCGGAATTCCTATCACGACGCAGGATAACAATATCGTATTTCATCGTGTCACATCCTTTCCTCGGCTGCTATAAAATCGACACAGCAATTGCCGTTCGACTCAGACACGATAGTGAGCTTTTTATAATCATCCGAACTTTGAGGAAAGTCGATTCTGTAATGTGCGCCTCGGCTTTCTTTTCTTGCAAGCGCCGACTTGCCCATAGTTATGCCAAGTTCGATGCGATCGCGGTCGATTGAGGATAGATCATCCGACATCTTTAGCGCCTCAAGTCTGCGGCACATTTTTATGATGCCTTCGTTGTCACGAACGATTCCAAGACCTTCGAGCAGGATATCTCGAAGCTGCGCTCTGACAGCCGGCGAAGACACGCTGAGTTTTCTCTCCTCAGTTTCAATAACGGCAGCCTCAGCCGCTGTCTCAGATGCTGTTTTTGCCGCGACCTTTCCTCCGTATATCGCGCCGAGCAAGGAGTTGCCGCCGAGCCTGTTGGCACCGTGGTACTTGCAGGCTGCTTCTCCTGCGGCATATAGTCCGGAAATATTTGTCTCATGTGCATCGCTCACGCTTATTCCGCCCATAAAGAAATGTATTCCGGGGCTGACGGCTATCGGTTCTGTCTTCGGGTCTTTTTTCAGGTAAGATATGATCTCTCGTCTTAAATCGGAAAGTTTACCGTTCCATACCTTATCTTCTATAGAGGTCATATCGAGAAATACCTCCCCCGAACATTTATCATCGTGCATCACAAAGTACATTTCCCGTGAAACTACATCGCGGGGCATCAAATTCCCGAGTTCGGGGTATTTTTCTTCCATGAAGTACCATGGTTTACCGTCTTTAAGAGTAAAGAGCCTGCCGCCCTCACCGCGCGCAGCTTCGCTGATAAGCATTCTTTTCCCGCTTATCCCGACAGTCGTGGGATGGTACTGTATGAATTCGAGATCGGCAAATATAACGCCTGCTTTGTACGCCAATGCAGCAGCATTTCCTGTATTCTGGGTTGTTCCTGTGGTCGCTCCCTCGAAAAATCCGTTTAGTCCGCCTGTACAAAGGATTGTGTTACCGTAAAAAAGATAAGTCTGTTGTGTGTGGGTATCAAGAACGGTAATACTGTCGAGCTGCCCGTTTGAAACATTTATCCCGACAAGCTCATGGTGAAGATATCGGGTAACTATCCCTTTGGCTTCGTATTTTCTCACCTCATCGATCAGCGCAGTCATTATCATTTTGCCTGTGCTGCTTTTTGAGAAAGCAGTGCGTTTCTTTTTTTGCCCTCCGAAGTTTCGAAGAAGGATCCGTCCGTTATCATTATTGAATGGCGTACCTAAGAGATACAGTTCACGAACTATATCCGGCGCACTTTCTGTAAGGTTACGTACTGCCGACTCAGATTCAAGAAAGCATCCGCCTTTCATGGTATCGGCAAAATGCTCTGCCATGCTGTCATTTTCCCCCATTGTATCCAATGCAGCATTTATTCCGCCTTCAGCCAATACTGACTGAGCACGTTCCGAAGGCATAGATGATATCAATCGGCTTGATACACCGAGCTTTGAGAGAGTTATTGCAGCAGACAGTCCTGACAATCCTGCTCCGACTATATTTACAACTTTATCGTTCATACAAGTCACCTATGATGCGATCCAACGCAGATAATAAAACGCAAACGCACACGCTGCGAGAAGAAGAATAACAGATATTACAAAAATCGTATCATGTGACCACAGCTTAGGTCTTTTTATACCGAACGCTGTCATAGCAGGTTCGATATTTGTGATAACATGAAAAGCGATCGTCAACACGAGCAGCAACTGCGATACAAGAAGAACAGGGCTAAATTCTACCAACCTAAAAGAACCGTTTCTTTCGGTGCCTTTAAATATCATAAGGTGCATAATAAGAGGTATCAGGATAGCAAAGCCACTGATACGGCGCGCCCAGAAAAGCTTGTTTTCTTTGAAATAACCTGCTCCAGACTTTTTTCTTGCATAAAGTGACTGATACGTCAGAACAGAAGTCACGATAACGTGAGCGAAAATAAAACAAAAACAGATCCACGCTGCAGGCTTCAATGCATCGGCGTTTGTTCCGAAGAGCTTGAAAGCTCCCATTACAGCATGAGCGATAAATGTCAGGAGCATACCGATCACAAGAAACATATTGATCTTTCTCAATTATCCGTCACCCCCGAAATATATACTGTCTCGAATGTATTGCTGAGAAATGTTCCGTCAAGACCAAGTATATCCGACATTTCTTTTGACATGACCACTATGTCTGCATGCCCTGTTTCAAGCTTGGAAGCAATGAGAACACCGTCTTCAGTTCTTAATGACATCTGATTTTCGGGAAGCTGTACCCTGAACCGTTCAGCAAGTTGAAGAGCGCTTTCATCCGAATTTACAGCGAGGCAAGATACATCGTCAAAGATGACGGCATATTTATCGTTAAAAAAATCGATCCAATCGCCGATGTTACTATCATGAAGAGATCTATTGATAAATATAACGAACTCTCCCGATGGGGAATCAGGAAGTTCAAGCGTTGCCTGTGTTACGGCATCGGGGGTATTAGCAAATATATCTGTATATTTATAGGCAGGTATACCGATTAACAGCGAGGTTATGGCTAACGTTAACAGAGCATGAAACACTGTACCGCCGATCTTCATGACGCTCCTCCGTTATTCCTTTGCAGCTTTTTCAAGAGCATTGATAACAGCCTCTTTAAACTCATCGTAATTGATAGTAGCTCCGCTGATAGCGTCTACCGAATCGATATCACCGGTTTCTACAATCATCTGCGCATACTTATCGGCAGCCTGCACCGCTTTCTGAGCTTTCATTCTGTTTTCTTTAGTCAAATCAGCTCCGTAATTCTCATCCTTCAGGGTGCCGTCAAGCTCATACGTTTTAAATGTGCAGGCTGTAATCTTGTTGTCCTTAACCGTTATTTCAACCTCACCATATCCTGCTCCCTGACCGTCCTCGTCTGCCTGACGATCTGCACTTCTGCCTGTGTAAGTACCGTCATTCAGATCCGATGGTATGCTTTTACTCCCGCAGCCAGATGCCAGCATAAGCGTTAGCGCAGCCGCTATAACAGCAATCGCTCTGATTTTTCTTTTCATATTGCTGCCTCCTTCAGTCCGAAAATGATTCATTCTTTTTATCGGAAACAATTTTCCCATGTTCCAGTCTTACAATTCTCTGCGCTACCTCTCCTACCTCGGGATCGTGAGTTACTACAACAAGGCTTGTACCTTCCTTATGAAGTTGACGGAAAATGTCGAGAACTATGTTTTCGTTTTTCTCGTCAAGATTACCTGTGGGTTCATCGGCCAGTATCAGCTCGGGTGAGTTAATAAGTGCACGCGCAATGCAGACTCTTTGCTGCTCGCCTCCCGAAAGCTGGCTCGGCAGATGCTTTGCGCGATCCTTTAATCCAACTCGTTCAAGCGCTGCGAGCGCTTCTTTTTCATCTGGCATGCTGTGGTAATACTGAGCGACCATAACGTTTTCAACTGCATTCAGATAGTTGATGAGGTGAAACTGCTGGAAAACAAGTCCGATCTTATCACGGTGAAATTCGGTAAGTTTACGGCGGCTCTCTTTTGAGATATCTTTACCATCAAAAATTACCTGTCCGCTCGTAGGCTTATCCATACAGCCGATAATATTCATCATCGTGCTTTTTCCCGAACCCGACGGACCCATAATTGCGATCCATTCACCCTTATCAACATCAAGACTGACGTTATCGAGTGCGTGAAGATCTCCGTATATTTTTGAAATATTCTTTAATTCAAGTAGCTTACTCATATTATTCTCCTTTAAGCACAAGCGCAGGATCGACCTCTACAGCGCTTTTTATCGGAATAAGGCACGCTAGCCCCGTAACAAGGACAGATGCCGCAATGGTGATCGGGATCAGCAAAGGTCTGAAGGTGATAGAACTGCTGAAAACATTCATACTTACAAACTGAGCAAAATAGTATCCGAGAACCGAGCCGAGGATACCTCCCACTCCGCCAAGAAGAAGACCTTCGCACATAAACTCGGCTATAATGCTCGAATTAAGAGCACCGAGAGCCTTTCGCAAACCTATTTCTTTTCGTCTCTCAGTGATCACGGCTGTCATGGTCGTTGCAACACATATCATAGTCAAAACAAGCACTACCGCCGTGACTATAAACACAAGAGACTGAAGTTTCGTCAGAACAGAGCTTTCCGATGCCGTAACTCTTTTAACGAGCTTTGCAGATATTGTTTCGGATTTGCTGTTTATCGTCTCTGCTACCTGCGAAAGCCTATCCTGCATTGCTGCTGCGCTGACCTCCACGATATCGTATCCTCGGTCGGTCAGGTATAGAGAGGTGAGATCATCAAGAGAAACATAGATATATTCCTCTTCCGAGCCTCCCGTTTCGAGTATTCCCGTGACCTCAAGGTCGAGAGAATGGTCGCAATAGAGTTCTCCCGATTCAGGATCACTGTAAAATTCGTAAGCCGGGATATCGGAGGTATCTGTCTCTTCTGTGACCTCGAACGAATTGACTGCCGATACTGTATCTCCCTGCTTTATGCCAAGATTCTCTGCGACCTTAGCACCGACAAGCGCTTGTCCGACGCCGCTCGGCATATTGCCTGAAATATGCCAGTAGGGACTTGTTTTCAATACAGAATCAAAATCTATTCCGGCAAGCGTCGCAGGCATATTGTGTATCTTTGTGTTTTCGTATCTGTACGGCGTATATCCCTCAATCTCATCGCTTGAAAACTCGGAGATACCTTTTTCAAGATCCTCGCGTTGGATATTGTCGTCACCAGAAGGTGTAAAAATAACATTTGCGCCGTAGCTTCGGAACTGCGAACTCATCTGACGAGGAACATCATAATAGATCAATTCAAGTCCCGAAAGTATCGTTGCACCGACTACGATAGCAAGAAGTGCAACGATCATTCTCGAACGCCTGCGGACAAGTGAAGCCACAACCATTCTGATAAACATTTTTTGCTTTTTATTCATCACAGTTCTCCCTTAGTGTCCGCCGTGGAGGACTTCTGACGGGCGAAGCCTCAACAGCATTCTGATAGCGGGGATACTTCCCGCAAAAGTTACGGCAAGCACGAGCACCACAACAATAAATGCAACCATGCCGTTCATATCTATTGATGAGGAAAAGACACTCTGACCTATGATCTGAGCAAATGCATAACCCATAAAGTATCCTGCCGCCGCGCCGATTATAGACGTAATGGTTATCTCGGTAAGAACAAGCAGAGTGATCTGACCGTTAGTTGCTCCGACAGCCTTTAAAAGCGCCAGCTCGCTCGATCTTTCCATAACACCCGAAGTGACAAGGTTTGATATTCCAAGAGTGGCTCCGAGCAGACTCATAAACGTTATCAAGGTCATCAGAAGCTGTGTCTTTTCAAGTATCTTTCCTTCCGAATCGGCAATCTGACGAACTGCTGACGCAGAGGCCTCGGGGATCGCCTCTTGGATCTGGAAACATATCGAACTTACGTATGCCGTACAGTACCAAAGATCGTACTCATCACCTGACAAAAGAGAGGGATTTCTCGCTGCTTTTACGGCAAGCTCATCATCGGGAGACGTTATCGCACTGACTTCGATCTTCTTGACAAAATCTCCCAACCCTGTCAGGCGCTGTTCTGCCGCAAGAGTCGTAAAGATACACTCGTCGTCATCATCGCCCGAATCAAAAATACCAGCAACAGTGAGTTTCTCTTTAC
The DNA here is from genome assembly GCA_900317815.1 of uncultured Eubacteriales bacterium. GTDB lineage: Bacteria > Bacillota > Clostridia > Oscillospirales > Acutalibacteraceae > RUG592. The sequence goes on from ONIC01000061.1 coordinate 13,567, forward strand.
CCTTCTCCCCTTTTACGGTAATGACATCTCCGACCTTGATATTCTTTTCCTTGGAGAGCAATGCGCCGACCATGGCATAATTATCACCTGTCAGCTTTTGTTCATCGATCCACTCTCCTTCGACTATGTCCCACCAGCTTCGAAGATTTGCTATTCCTGTATCTCGTTGATAAGTCGTACCTTTTTTTACAAATTCAAGACGGTGATCGAACCATGTACCTATAAGCGTGATTTCATCTCCGTTTAAGGTGACCTTTGTATCATTTACAGGCGCAAAATCAGTAATATTGTTCGCCCAGAAGATCGTCAGCAATTCGCCGAGCGAATCTTCGGAAATATACTCAGTCTGGGAGTCGTCATTTTCGACGTCGTAAAGCTTGCTGATAACAGCTTCGGACTGCGGAACAACAGTAATGTTCGACCCATAGGTTTTAAGCTCCGCGTTGATCTTGTCGCCAACATCCAGCATAACATTGAGCATCGCAGTTGCGATAGATGCGCCAAGTGCCACCGTGACGGCGATCATAAGCATTTTTTTCCATTGCCGCGAGAAAGTGCCGCGGACCATTCTGAAAAACATATAAACATTTCCTTTCGAACACTCAATTGCTCAGTTTTTAAATCTGCTCTGGTTCTTGACCATTTCTTCGATCGGAACGGTTATGCCGTTTTCGTCTATATCATACTCAATTATGATAGGATTGCAGCCGCCCTTCATTCCGATAGTCGTTTTATTCATAACAACATTGCACTTCTTGCAAACTATCTGATCGTCCTTGTTCTCATAATAACCCGCTTCCCCGCAGATCTCACACGCATCAAGTCCGACACCGTAATTATTCGTGTTCTCCTGCTTTAATACCACGATAAAACGGACAAGCGATCCCTCCTCCGTGGTGTAGCCGAAACGGTGAAGATGACCGTCTTCTACCATTTCAAGCGGTACAAACAAAACATCGTTATCGATAATCGGATCTTCAACAGGCGCTTCTCTGATAACAACCGTATTTAGCTTTACAAACAAAGTAGAACAGAGAATACCGAGTATAAAGCAAACACACAAAACCACGGAGCCTCGCTTTGCACTCCTCCATACTGCCTTCTGCTTCCTGTGTTCTGCATTGGTAGAATAAGGCTCTTTTGATGTATAGCTTTTTACTATCAGAAATACCGCTTCAATTATAAGGAGGAAAAAGAGGATATATGTGTAAAAACGTGACCCGTTATTGCTTGCCGCCGCAAAACTGAAAAGTACATCGCTTTCAAATATTTTTCTCGGAATGAGAACAAGCATGAGACGTGCAAAACAGTAGACGGCATAAATCGTATTCACGCAATAGAAGACAGCACACATGAGCTTTGTATAGCCTTTTTTCCCAGCAACAGCGCACAGCTTATTGGCAGAAACGGCAGAAGCTATACAGATCATCAAGCCGAGCAAATATCCTCCGAGTCTGAACAAGTATTCAGTAGATAAAACTCCGTTGCCGCCAGTATCAAATTTGAACGGATACACCAAGACATTCGGCAAAGCGCAATAGATGTACGAAGCGGTGAGAAGCCCAGTAAAAGCTGAAATGAGGATCTCACAGACAGCTTGGAGCTTGGCTTTGCCCGATCTTTTGAAATACCACCTTGCAAAAACTACAAGTATCACGGCGGTAATTATAAAGAGACATATTGCGGTCGTGTAGCCATAGGCTCCTACCTTCCAGCCTGCTTTGAGACGTTTTGTGTTTGTGATATATGCGCGAATACCTGCCGCTATCAGTCCGAGAACCATGCAGATACGGCAGATCATTTTGCCCTTATCGGTCGATGTTCTGTCGATAAAGGCGAACATTACACCGACGACAAGCGACAAAGCGAGTATATCGGCAGTAACATTTATCAAATATGTAAGCATTTCTTCACCCTAATCAAGAAAAATAGTACGGGTCAATAACATGGCGATGACTCCGGGGCGCACAGTGCAAAAATCACAATGCGAACCGGAGTCTCTTACATCAGCAGAAGCCCCGTAAACTCCCGTCGATGCTTATTATGTCTTACTCAGCCCAAGCGCCGTCTGTAAACTGCCACTTATCATAAGTGTACTCGATAGCGTCGGGGAATTCGTGAGTTTCGGGACCTGTTTCATCCGTATGGATAAGGTATGTAGAAGAATCAGGGAACTTCACTGTAAACTTAACTGTATAGAGACCATCGCCTGCCATCTTGATGTTAGCGCCATAGTGAGGACCATCGGAAGCAGCCATAGGCATAAACGTACCCTCGCTTACCTTGGAACCGTCATCATTCTTTGTTACTTCGTAATTAACAGTGAGGTAAGGAACCCAGTCACCTGTACCATAACCGAGACCGTTCTGAAGAGCGGAAACATCAAGCTCAAGGTGGCAGTCATAATCTTCTGCCTTGTAACCGCCTGTCATATCAACGGGCTGGAAGTAAACTGCGTTCAGATTGAGGAACTCTTTCTCGACCCCGGAGAAGATCTCTACCTCGGTGAAGCCGAGATCCTCACCGCCATCCTCTGCCTCCTCAGACTCTGCTGCACTTTCTGCTGCGGACTCGTCAGCTGCTGCGGACTCTGTTACTGTGCTTGTTGTGCCCTCATCGCCTGCCGTGCTTGCAGTCGAAGCGGAATCGCATGCTGCCATGCTTACGGAAAGCATCATAGCCGCAAGTGCAGCTGCAATGATCTTGGAATACTTCTTCATTTTATTTGCCTCCAAAGTGTAAATGTGTATATACTGTATTGTCAACAAACCGGTCATAATTACGGGTGTGACCGAATTATTGCGAATTAATCAGCTTGCTTCGGTTTTCTGACAATTGTTATCACAAATGTTATGACCGTAATAACTGTCAGGATAATCTGCGGACCAAGTGTGATCCATGTCGGATATATACCGAAGAACGCAAGTGCATCGTTGCCTGACATCCACGAAAGTGACGGGATAGTACCCGCAAGACTTTGAACAAATCCTCCGATCTTCTCGGCAAGCCCTCCGTCGAGGAACAGCTCCCACATACCGGATCCGAGGAATGCGATCGACATTATTGCCATAAGAATACTTGTCGCCATAAAGAATGGTTTGAGCGGAATTTTGACTCCGAATACTCTGATAAGTACAAATATGAGCATTACCGCTGCAAGGCCAAGGATAATTCCTGCAAATACAGCTAAGAAACCGTGCTGCATTTCACCTGCGCGTGAGAAATACTGCTGGCAGAAGAGGATAACTTCTGCGCCCTCACGGAACACAGCAAGGAACGATGTAAAACCTAATGCAAACAGCTTTCCGCTGTCAGCAGAGCTTGATACTTTTCCGGAAATATATCCCGTCCATGCGTCGGCTTCTGCTTTCGATATCATCCAGTTCGAGACATAGATCAAAACGGCAACAGCAAGAAGTGCTGTAACGCCCTCAGTTATCTCCTGCGGGATAGAATTACTTGTACCGCTTGTGATCGTGTAAAGAACTATCGCAAGGACAACGCTTGCTGCAAGAGCAAGTACCGCTCCGACATAAACGTAAACTGTCCCCTTCTTATTTTCGGTTTTGATAAGATAAGCAACCATCGCACCCACGATCAGGATCGCTTCAAGACCCTCTCGTAGAATAATACCGAATACTGCCGCAAATGTAGCCCACGCAAGACCTCCGCTTGATGAGGTTTCTTCATCATTACTGTAGCCGAAAAGCCCGTCCAGAATATCAGCGTCTTCGCGAAGCATAGAAACAAGCTTATCCACCTCAGACTGGATTTCCTCAACGCTCGCTCCGTTGTTGACTGCTTTTTTCATATTCGAAAATTGCAGCTCAACTTCATTGACTCTTGCGCCCGAGATGTAACCCATGACAGTTTTCTCGAAGCCCGATGTCTCATACCAGAAGCCATACGAATTAGTAAACGGCTTATAATAACCGTCATCGCCCTCTCGTTCCGCTCCTGCAGAATAGCGTCTTACGCCCTCTGTGAGAAGATTGGATATCTGATCCGTGATATCATTGTACGTTATCGTCTTTGTTCCGTCGGGATTTTCCGCAGCTGAATACTTTTTGTACGATAAGTAATAGTCAGCCGTATCGCCTTCAGCATAAGCACTCAAGGAAAACGCTCCTACCGAAACAATCAGCAACAAAAACATACACAGGATTTTCCTGAATGTTCCCTGTTTCATAAGAATCTGTCACCTCTGTATCTGATCAACAGTAAACATATTCACCGTTTTGGTTATATAATCCTAACTCTAAGTCTTAAAATAATTCCGATGCTATTATCAAAACAGCTCTTCGGAATAGTAGGATTAGTATTTTCTAACTACTAATGAGTTTACCACATATTTTTTAGATTGTCAACGACATTTTGAGATATATAATTACTATTGTCACTTTGATTAATTTTAATAAGTTTAATTACCTCTAATAGTGCACAGGACACAATTCTTTCTTATTATTTTAGATTTTACCAATCATTCTGTTCATTCGGATAATACTCTAAAGATCTTTTTAGTTTGTCTTACCTATTTCAGCTTTTGTATCCCGTTTCTTCTGCAACATAATTTTTGAGATGGATAATTTGTCTTCTCTAATTTAATAGCATTTATAAAGAGCTGATCAGAGGTATAAATACTATATATGCAAAAAACGACCGCATAATATATAATCTTATCGTTGTCGCTTTATGCTTTATAATGAAACGATAATTCACTTAAAAGCTCACTTTCCGATGTAACTAATAGACAATTCTATTTTGCTTTTATTAGTGATAATAACTGATGCTTTGGCATAATGTACGATTATTGCAACGCTATTTAGTACATTTTAACTATCAGATAGAACTTTTTAAAACTTGCGTGAATTTGCTTGATTTTTGTAAACGTATCTGTTATTATGTGTGTGCACTCAGGGAGAGACACAGATTTCCTACAACGATCACCACGAGAAATAAGACCCTGGGAAAACTTCATATTGTTTTATATTGGAGGAAACTATTATGACACAGACACGCAAAACTACAAGATTTACATCTATGATCGTTACACTGGCTATTCTTCTCAGCCTCTTCTGCATTGCGGGAATGACAACAGCGAACGCAGCTACAGAAAGAGTAAGCCTTTACTCGGCAAGCGAAACCTTCTCAAAGTATGGCGCTTCTACATACGAAGTATTCATTCAGACCAAAGACAATGCACAGGATCAGAAAGTAACAGTTCATTATTTCTATATGTCTACTCTCGGTTGGTGTGACACTGAAGCTGAGTATGTAACGACTCTTGGCGACGGCTCCAAGATTTGGAAAGCATACTTCACAAGCTTTGACTGCCAGTATGCTATCAAATACGAAGCAGACGGCGAAACGATCTGGGATAACAATAACGGAAACGATTACACAGGTTCAGATAAGATCGGTACTGCTCCTGTTGCAGCTGACAGACTTTTTGACTTCTCCTACAATCTCAGAGAGTATCAGATTAAAGCTGTACTTCAGAACTACGCTTATAACAAGAACGTTTTCGTAAGATACACAACAGACGCTTGGAACACCTGCAACGATCAGGCTCTTACCTATAACTGCACAAACGATAACGGCTCTGAGACATGGACTGCAGCAATCGATCTCACATCTGTTGAGAATTACAGCGATTTTGAGTACGCTATCTGCTACCAGGTAAACGGCACAGAATACTGGGCAAACTACTTTGGTGAGAACTACAACTTCAATTACAGTATTCACCACTGATAAACAAAATGAATATACCCCCGAGATCCGAGACGATCGGATTTCGGGGGTTTTGTATATAATAAAAAAACTTCATCACGAATCAAAGAAATGCTGACCGTTATCGGTAATCAGCCTTTCTGCCCTCGGATACTCAAAGATCTCGGGACTGTCTGCATTCGCTTCGAGGTATTCCGCAAATTCCGCTGCATACCATTTTGCCATTGCGAGATTATGCATAAGATAATGACCGCAATTTACAGCAGTAGCACCGGGAACTTCATTTGCATCGCCGACAGATTTGAAAGCTCTGAGTACAAGATCAAAAATATCCCGCGGTGCGCGATTACCTTTGAGTATGAGATAAAAGCCTGTCAGGCATCCCATAGGTCCCCAGTAGATGATCTCGTCTTTCCAGTCAGGATCATTCCTGAGGTAAGTTGCAATGATATGCTCAAGCGAATGCATCGCCGCAACATCGATCACCGGTTCCCTGTTCGGCTTCTTTAATCTGATATCATAGGTCGTTACAGTATCATTTCCGACATTGTCAACTCTGCTTTGAAAAATGCCCGGGACGATCAAAGTATGATCCACAGAAAAGCTCTGTATCAGTTCCATAAAAAATCTCCTTTAAATAAAATTGGTGAATATTTTTTCTTCGTATTTCGGTTTCTCAACGCCGGAATCGACAGCAGACTTCTGAGCTTTCAGAAGATATGCCATATTCTGTCCGAGAGTTCTCATCGTCTGTAATCCTTCCTCGTCTTTTCTGACATCATCGGGATTTCTTCCGTGAACCTGATTCCAATACTGAGAACCTACAATATGCATATTCATTATTGTAAAGTACATATTCAACCGCTCAAAAGCTGCGGTAGCTCCGCCCCTCCTGCACGAAACGACCGAAGCGCCGAGTTTCCCTTCGAGCTTCGAACCCGGAGTGCTGTACATCAATCTGTCAAGAAATGATGTCAATCTGCCGTTTGCACCGCCATAATACACAGGCGAACCGACTATGAGTGCGTCAAACTCGTCCATACGCTCACTTGTCTGATTTACAAGATCGTTATAAACACATCCGCCCTTCGTGCGGCAATGATTACAGGCGATGCAATCCGGCATAGGCTTCTTTCCGAGCCACAGTATCTCGCTTTCAACATCATTTTTCTTCAGAGTTTCGGCTACCTCATTGAGCGCCGTAAATGTGCAGCCATATTCGTTGGGACTGCCGTTGATCAATAAAACTTTCATGCGTAAGATTCCTCCTTTGGAAATATTGCATTCGCATATTACGATTTTACCATTTAATACAATATCGGTCAAGTCTTTTGGCTCCTGTAAGATCGTACACACACATTGATTGGCTGCCTGTTTTGCCACTTAACAAGAATTATTACTGATGTATGAATCTCCCGCCTGACATCAAGGGCGCCGTACATTCTGCAATATACGGCGCTCTTATTAACAGATTATGATATTATAGGCTTTCCTACAAGATTTCCGTCATCGATGCCTATGCTGAATCTCAGTACCGCAAGTGCATCGGCAGCTGTTATGACACCGTCAAGATCGATATCTCCGATTTTTGTAAGCTCGCTGTCAAAGCTGTCAATACCCGCACTTGCTCTCAGTATCATAAGGGCGTCATTAGCTGTAATTGACGTATCTTTGTCAACATCTCCGTAGATACCGACTATACCGCCGTCATCCTTTACATAATAAGACGTTTCTCTTATTGGCTGATCCAGACTTGTATTTGCTCCTAATGTCGTATTACCGTTTATCAGGAATTCTGTATTCTCGTCAAATTTATAGCCTTCATTCGGCGTGAATTTTATCCTGAGTGCGTATGTTTTATCGGCTTCAAAGTTATCCGAGGCAGTAAGCTCAGGATAAGCAGGAGCTTCAACGAGATACCAGGAATAAACTTCAACGCTGAACTTAGCAGAATCAAGCGATATTGGCGCAAAATCGGGATTAGCATTTTTTTCAGGAACTGTGATCTGGCAGTCTGCAAAGTCGATCACCTTATCCTCTCCGGGGGACGGCATATCCTCGTTAAGAACTGCTTTTACCACGATATCGTTATTCGGCATAAGGAGTGTCGTTTCCGCTGAATTGATGTCTGTGATATCCACCATGCTGTCGCTGCACTCCCAGTGATCGAACTTTGTAAGCAGCATTTTACTGCAAGTGATCGTAACTGTATCAAGCGGCTTTGCTTCTGTTACAGTTACTCCTCCCATACTCGCTTTTCCGTTTTCTACGGTGATCGAGTAAGTTTGCTCCGTTGTTCCCTTTGTTACTGCCGTGATCGTTACATCGTGCTTCGGCATTATAAATGTCGTGCTCGAGCTGTGAATGTCCTCTATCTCGATCGCATTGCTGTCTGCTTCCCAATGATCGAAGATCTGAGTTTCCGGCGCATTCCAAAGCAGCGTAACTGTTCTGAGACTTCCGGATTCCGTAATTATATTATTGTCCTTATCAAGCGCAATACCGCCGATAACATTAATACTGTATATATCAGGATCGTATACGTTCGTTACCGCAGTAAAGGTAATATCGTTATCGGGCATTGTAAAGGTGGTCACGGCAGAGCTTATGTCAGTGATATCTACAAGTTCATCGCTGCATTCCCAGTGATCGAAATTTGATGCGATTGTATTGCTGCACTGTAATGTAAGCACCTCTCCGTATTCAGACCAGAACACCGTATTGCCGCCGAGACTTGCCGACCCACCCTTGACGGTGATTTTATAAACAGGCTCCTGTGGCAGGCATTTGTAGCTTGCGTACGCCTGGCGGGTCTTTTTTGTATCATTGTCGCCGAAGTGCATTGAACTTTCATGCACATCATTGATATAGGTATAAACATTCGATGATCCGCCGCTCTGGGAAAACTCATATCCGTCATAGGCGCTGACAATTATATTAAGCTGATAATAATGATCTTCTACAAATTGCTCGCCGACCTCAAGAGGGTGATACTCCGTCATATCTATCCAGCAGACACCGTTATGGAATTTTTCATCATCGAACGTTTTATCTATGTAAACGCCCTCCGTCAGAGATTTCGCAGAGAAATTCGCCTCCTCGCCTGCCTTAGGCATTGTAACGTCGGCAATATCTATTCTTGAGAGCACCGTCACGGGTCCGTAATACTTCTCGCACACGCCTACCAAAGCAGATGCGTCCAGATACAGTCTGCGCTCTTCTTCTTGTGATGAGATCTGGGAACCGTAGGAAACTGCATCTCCTATACGACCCTCGATCTTGGGGAAGTCCTCTTCGCTAAAATTGAACTGACAGCCACCCGTTGCTTCCAGAACAACGCTGCAGTAGTATTTATGCCCCTCAATAAAGGTATCTTCAGGAGCAAGCCGCCTTTTCTCTGTGTCGTCATACCACATTATGCCGTTGTAGTAGCCTAACATATCCGTTGAATGATAGTCGGTACAAAGCTTTGTAAACTTACCCGTCTTTGCAGTATAGCTTGGTTTTTTTCCGGGACGTGGATAAACTATGTCATCTACGGTGAAAGTATGAAGAACAGGCGTGTGACCTGCATTGAATGTATAAGAGACGAGAACGCCGCCTGTATTCATAAGCTTACTTATATTATTTCGTACAGCGTCGGCCTTGGTGCCGTTGATATATCCGTGAATACCGATCGTTCCGTCATCTTTAGCGCCCGGGAACGTAAAACCAGCATTTGGCTTAAGATAAACAGAGCATCTGTAATCGTGACCCGACTTGAAAACATCAGACTTTCCGAGATACTTGAAGTCTGTAGCATCATACCATGAAACACCGTCGTGGGCATAAGTAATGCTTGAACCGTCAGAAAAATCGGTATAGATATCGTATTTATACGGATCGTCTGAGATGGCTTCGAATGAAGGTGAGTAGCCTACAACAGGTTCAAAAACGCCGGAGACAGAAGCCTTAGTTATCATTTCAACACCGCATTGGTCTGTATAAAGACCTACCCATGCTTTCTGACTGCTGCCCTCGGAGCCGTTATAGAGACCGACTACTGCATTCTTACCGTCGATCTTGCCTGTAAATGCTGCTTTTCCTTCGCTGTCGGTAGCAAAAATATGACCGGGCTGAGGAACGATATCTACAAATACTCTGTAATAATGCTTGTCAATAAACGTATCGTTTTCGGGATCAAGACGCGCTCCGCTGAGAGTATGATCGCCCCAGGAGATGCCGTTTTTTGTCGTTAGACTTACAGAATCGGTACTTATGCGATATTTTGAATTATAAGTGTAAACGCTTCCTGCAACAGTTGCGTCATAATCAGGTTTGCAGCCTGCTCGGGGAATGATCTCGATGTCATTTATCCCGACTTCGTTTATGACCTCATAGTTGCAGTATCCGAATTCAAGAGATACCATTATTCTCTCTTTTATAGGCTTATACGGATAGTAAGATACCTTTGCTGTTTTGTCGTTCATCGTGGCGGCAACGTATGAAACAGAGCCATCATCGCTTGCGGCAAATTCGTATCCGTCCTTCGCCTTGAGCAGGATATTGCACTTGTACTGATGTCCTTTCTGAAAAACATCATTTCCATCAAGAGCAAGATACTTTCCCGCTGTTATATCGTACCAGCCGATTCCATTTTCAAAATGGTCAACAGATTCTCTTTCAAATCCGGGACTTCCCTCAGTACCGATAGCTATATCAGGTAAACATTCAGGAAGAGGGGTTGCGACCGCAGTAATTTTGACAGTCCATATCTGTGGCTTTTTGCACTCGCCGAAATCGTAGTATACTATAATTATATCGCCGGTATCCTTACCGCTGTAACTCTGCACGATCGCAGTTTTGCCGTTGATTTCGCCTTTTGGCAGAGTACCGCTGCCGGTACCCGTAAAGGAGCAGGTTTCAAACGCTTTAAGGCAGATAGCTGCCTGATACGAATGTCCTTCTGTAAAAACAGAGTCCGAATTAAGCATTGACTTAGCCGTATCATCCCACCACATAACGCCGTCCACGTAGCCCGCGATATCGCTCGGGGAATACAGCTCCATCGACAGAAGCTTACTTGATTCAATATCAGGCGTAAAATCCGGATGAGCGTTCGGTATCGGCTCGTCAAGCTCGGCGGAAACCTCCGTCACTTTACTTTTAAGCATTGGGAAAACGACGGTCGCCTCATCGCCGTAAGCGTCTTTGACGGGGTAAATATCCTCGCCGTTGTTCTCAGACTGCTGCTTGTGCCCGTTTACGTAAATGCTGGTGCTGTTGGTCCAGCGGCGATTGTTGTAATCGTCCCTGTACTCGGTATCTTTGATAAGATAGCCGTCAAGCGTCTTTACTGTAATGTGGCAGGCATAGACATGCCCCGCTTCAAGTAAGGTATCGCCGTTTATTTTCTTGTAGCTTTTACCGTCTGTACCTTTATCGATCCAATATATATCGGAAACATAGATACCTTCGGAGATGTTCGTCGGATTCTTGATATCCGTCCACGGCGTCTCCCCCACACTGAGATCCGGAATCGTGATGCTCAGTGCTCCCTCAAGATATTTCGTTGCCGCACTCGCCGAGATCATAGACAGCGGCAGCATTGAAAGCATGACCGCAACAGTCAGAAATACAGCAAGCGTTTGTTTTGCGTACATAGTAGTTTTCATTACTCATTACCTCCTTGTCGTTCGGAATAGCTTACAATTATTCATCTTTATCGTACCACATTTTATATAATCTGTCAAGTATTTCTGCTTTGCGGCTCAGACACAAGTACTTGCGATCACAAATACAGAACGGATCCCATCATACAGTGATAGAATCCGTTTTTTTATTTATTCGCTATGATATTTGTCGTATCTTTCATATCCCCACCAATTCGGGATAAGTTCCTTCAGAGTGATAGTTTTTCTCGCTGCATAGTCGAGCATGATCTCCATATCCTCATTTTCCCGAGCAAGCTGCATGAAGAACTCTCGACAGGCACCGCAAGGGATACCACTGATCGGGTTCTCAGCAGAAGCACTTGGAGCTTCATCACGAAAGGCTATCAGTCGCTTTATCACAGTTTGCCCGCTGTTAACATACATATTAAGAGCTGCTGCTCTTTCCGCGCACAAATTCATAACGCCGCTGCAGCCTTCAATACAAAAGCCTGCGAATATCTCCCCGTTTTTTGCTTCAAGCGCACAGACTACATGGTGTGCCGAGATGAAAGGCGATACATCTTCGGGATGATACTCTGCCTTTGCTTTTTCATAAAGTTGTTCCCAGATATCCATGTTATTAACTCCCTTAAATGAGATTTTTAAACCTCCGCTCCTCTTCCGATTTATCACGGATTGAAAAGCCGCTCAGCACCGACTGAACAGTACTGATATGGATCTGACATACTCTGTCACAGCAAAGAATATGTTCTGTTTTTATTAGTGTCAAGAGCCTGTCAAGCTCACCATAATTGTAATTCGCTGTTGAATCGGTTATCATCTCTACAGTTTTTTCCGAAGCAGTCAACGGACTGAGTTCCGATAGGATATACGCCTTGCGTGCATCACGGTCTGGCAGCGGCACTCTAACTTTCATTGAAACGATATCCGTAAACGCTTCATCGATCAGATTCGGACGATTTGATACCGCCATAAACAGTATGTCTTCTTCAATTGAAAACAGCTCGATGAGTGAGCGAAGAGTATCAGAAGCAAGGCGGCGGTGAACTGAACCGTCTTCGGACGGGCATATTGCTTCAAAAGACTTGCATATTATCAGACACGGCGCAGATGATACGGCTTCATTCAGTACCCGGAGAAAGTACTCCGACGTTATCTCGGGATCGGTCGTATTCAGTGTTGTACAGTCAAGATACAAACAATCATACCCTTTTAACGCAAGCTCATCTGCAAAGGCGAATAAAAGCCTGTCAATATCACTGTAAATATTTCCAAACAAAAGAAGTGAGCGAGGAGGTCTGACAGCAAACTCCGAAAGGGTCTCTTTGTTCTGAAGCAGATATAAAAGCTTTTTCAGCGCCGATTTGGAAGATGATATGCCATTAACAGAATCTATGTCAGTACCTGTGCTGCTGCGATGAAGCTCCGTCAGGAATCTTTCTTTTTTGTACATAAAAACATTCCTTCCTAAAGTTCGTTATATGATATAGGTTCGCTGCAATTATCGATGTGTTTGCCGATCAGCTTTTCCATCCATATCATATCATACCATCTCCCGAATTTCCTGCCGCATTTGCCGAAGAAGCCTACCTGCCTGAATCCCATATATTCGTGGAATTCAGGACTGTTGTTGGTAAGGTATTCATCCTCGTTCTCAGTGCTGCCGATGCAGGCATACATATTGATAATTCCCATTTGGGAAAGGATCTCTTCAAGCGTATTATACAGCAGTTTGCCGCAGCCGTACTTCAGATGATCCCGATCAAGATATATCGTCAACTCGCACGAATGCTCATACGCTTTTCTCCCGACAAACGGCGCAGCGTAAGCATATCCGATTACCTGACCGTTGAGTTCTGCGGTCAGGTAAGGATAAAACTGCTTTATACGCTTCATCCTGCTGAGAAATTCTTCTTCATCGGGTGCGGCACATTCAAAACTAATCGCCGTATTCTCTGTATAGTATTTATAGATCTCACATAAATGAGGGATATCATCTTCTCTTGCGTCCCGAATGATGATAGTATCATTGTTGTTAACAAACTCTTTGTATGTATTCATTTCTTATCTCCGAATAAAAACGGTATATACAATTATTCCCGAGGTCCCTTTACAGAGATCCCGGGAATTCTTTTAGCGTGCTGTGGGCTGTACAAACTCAAACGTCATTCCGTCTGCAATATGTTCCTGAGTGTCATCCCATGTGACTTTATTATCATCACCAAAAATGATATGACCCGCACCGTTCTGGTAAGCGATCTTTTCGGAGGAACTCGCTCCGTCGTCACTTATCGTTATCTCTGTTTTTTCACAGTCAAAATAGTCGATCGCTTTCGATCCGGCATTCCACTTTCCTGTCATATTCCAGAACGAGAAAGAACCGTCTTCTTTTGTCCAGTTTACAGACACCTCTGCTTCATCGGTACCAAGAGCGCGAATATTCATCTCCACACCATCACAACTGTAAGGTCCGATAAAATTCATAAGCGGATTCTGATCGTCGATCAGGTTTGACACTACCTTAGACGATGCCGCAGAGGAAGCAGCCGTGTTAGCTGCAACAGACGAAGTTTCCGTGACGGATGCAGTTCCTTCTGTAGAAGAAACATCGGATTCTGTCTCACCGTTGGAGCTGCATGCACCGAGTGAGCCTGCGATCATGAATGCCATAATGATGCTTAATATCTTCTTCCGGGTTTTCATAGTAAATATCTCCTTTTTGATTTTTAATCAAATAAACAGGTCTGCTTCCAAGGCTTTTCAAACAATCGTCTCGGACAGCTTTATAACAAGGTCATTATATCACATATATTCATCTCAATTGTCACAAAATAATGAATTTTTCTGAGAAAAAACGATAAAATTATACCGCACAAGGCATCGGGAAATACTTTGTGCGGTAATGGTAATCAGCTCTATACTGTCTTTGAGTTTTATTCGATCGTAAACTCGGAATAGTTATCCTCGGGATTCTTCACTCCCACGAGATTAAGCGTATCCTTTCCGTCCATTGAGACAGCGGTCAAAGACGGGCATTTTCCGCTCATTCCGAGAGAAGTGGTCGTCTTTTTTACTTTGAAGGTAACTTTATAAGTCGGCTTTTTTTCACCTGTGTAATCATCGTCAAAGCCCATCGCCGCAACGTGAACGATCTTAACTATCCCGGGCTCATCACCGTTTACGACTGTAAGATCACCCTTAGTTGCTTCCTTTGCAGAAACATACTCGAGAACATCAGCATCGTAAGTTATCCAATAATCGTATGCGCCGATCTTTGCAGGAGAACCGTTCATAGCTATATTGCCGAACTTTACAAGAACAGTCACCGTCTGACCTTCTTTGTACTCCTTTTTATCATCCGACTTTTCGGAGATCGCTGCGCTTTCTGCAGCACTCTCATTTTTTTCATCACCCGAAACAGTTTTTTCTCCCGTGCTCTGAGAGACTTTACTCTCGGACTTTTTACTTTCCGATGTGCTTTCTGTTTTGCTTGCCGTCTTGCTTTCTGTTTTGCTTGCCTCGCTGCTTACTTCACTTACACTGCTTTTCACATCTGTAAATGTATCGCTTTCATCATAAACAGCCGTTTCATTCGAAGCGGAAACAACGGGAGTATCCGTAGTCTCGGCAGCTTTCTCTCCGCCATTGCCGCCGCAGCCGCTCATTACAGTTGACAGACATATAACTGCCGAAAGCAGCAGCGGAAGTATTGATGATCTTATGGATCTCTTCATAGATACTTCACCTTTCTCAAAATTATTCTCTGATAATCGATATCAGATCTTCACCGATCACTCTGTACTGACCATCGATATACACTACGCGGATCGTCTTATCTGTACCGCTCACCTTGAACCTGTAAGCTCTTCCTACTTCAAGCTCGGGGTGGAAATCTTCTGAAATATCCATCTGAACATCTGATTCGCTCATATCGACCGGAACAAGTACCGCAGAAGCACCGCGGAACTCAACTGTCTGACTTGACTCGCTGTCTACATTAACGGAAACATCGGGATCTTCTGATGGCTTAACGACCATATAAGCAGGCAAGTCCTTACTGTATTTAAGCAGATCATCGATCAGTTTTTTGCTGTCGATCTCAATAGCTTCACCATCGGTAAACTCAAACGTATCTCCGCCCTTGCCAAAAGCAAAAAGAAGGTCAAGCGGAGCACCTCTTACAAAAAACTCCAATCCTTTTTCAGGATCGCTTTCGATATTCTCTATTTCAATTTCATCCAGTTTATCTACAGATATTGCTTTTATTTCATCCATATCCTCAATTGATTGACCAAAGAAGGCTTCCAATAATCCGCTTTGAAATAAGTACGCCATTGCGTAATGATCGGGAATAATGAATGTAGTGTGGTAAACAAGATCGGGGATATTACCCTCTCTTACAGCCTTAACCGCCAGATCTGCGGCTGCCTTTGCGGCAGCGACACTCGGATCTGCATCACTCTGCGAACCCGAGATCGAAACTCTTAAAACGGTGAGCGCATCGCCCGAGTTTATACTTCCGTCTTTGTCCACATCTGCTGTTTTTATCTGATCTTCGGAAAACTCCTGAAGTCCGACACTGTTCCTCAATATCTGAAGCGCATCGGAAGATGTTGTAACATTGTCTCCATCGACGTCTCCAAACATGATCTCTGCAGTATCTGTATCGGTCGGCATATCTGATGTTTCAACAGTCGTCAATGCAGATGCAATGTTGGTGCTGAAGGCGGCTGTCATTAAACTCAGAATGATTGCCGCACATCTCTTTGTTTTTTTCATTACAGTTCCAAACTCCTTTAATAATAACATAGATTGATGTAAATCTACATCTTAGATATTTTACCAAATGCGCAAATAAAAATCTATATCTAAGTGATTATCTAAATATGTACAATTTGTAAACACTAAATATTATCGTATACGTTATATCAGGATCTGTCCGTCAACGGTTGTTGAGACAGATTGTTACTCTCTATAGCAAGATACATCACAAGCCCTATTACGAGAGATACGGTATCTGCTATAGGCTGTGCCCAGATGAGACCGTATGCTCCGAATGCACGGTTTATGAGAATAAGTGTCGGTATAAGTATCACACCTTGGCGGAAGAACGTAAGCGCAAGCGATTGTTTCCACTTTCCCATCGCCTGGAAGATCGCATTGAAAAGCATTACAAAACAAAGACCGAACGCACAAAGGATCCAGCGGCGCAAAAACTGAGTTCCGAGAGCAACTGTATTCTCATCTCCGATAAAAACAGAGATCAGTGTTTTCGGTATAAGCTCGATCACTCCGACACACAGCATCGAGTACGAAAAAAGGATAAAAAACGCCCATCTGTTGATAGACCGCAGTCTTGTATAATTCTTCGCTCCGTAGCAATAGCCGAGAAGCGGCATGATTCCTTGTGTGAGTCCGACAGTTACCTGGATCGTGATAGTGCCTATCTTCTGAACTATACCGTATGCGGCTACCGATATATCTCCGTAAGGCGCCATATAGTGTGTGAGTACAATATTACCCGCCGAACCGAGGACGATAACACTTGCCGCAGGAAGTCCCACAAGAATAATATCAGTCAACACAGAACTGCTGAATTTGATACTCCGAGGCGATATCCTGATGACATCATCTTTATTCCTGCGGATACAAATAAGCAAAAACATGAGCGAAGCACAGTTTGAAATAAATGTTGCGAGGCCTGCTCCCGCTGCTCCCATGCCCGATATCTGAATAAAAATCGGATCGAGAATTATATTAATTACCCCGCCAAATGCGATACCTATACCTGCAAGGCGTGTGTTTCCTTCTCCTCTGAGAAGGTGTCCGAGCATAAGAGCCGATACCGAAGGAACTCCGCCTATTACGACAGTCCAGAACAGGTATGATCTCGCAGCAAGATAAGTATCATCGGAGAGTGCGCCTACGATACGAAGGATCGGACGCATGGACAGGAATAAGACAACACTCCACGCAGCCGTAAATATAAGTGCGCACCAGAAGGCAAGCGTAGATGCCTTTTGAGCTTTTTCCTTCTTTCCTTTGCCGAGTGAACGCGAGATATAACTGTTGGCGCCGATACCGAAAAGATTTCCTACCAGCACGAGAGACATAAATAGCGGAAAGCTCAGAGTCAGCGCTGCGACCTGGACGGGATCGTTCGTATGTCCGACAAAATAAGTATCGGCAAGGTTGTATATTACGGTAACAATCTGACTGAGAACAGTAGGTACAGCGTATTTTGCAATGAGCAGGGGTATCGAACTTCCCTGTAAGATATCATCGTTGTTATTCGACTTCATATTACATAACCACCTGTTTTCTTCTGCATTTTTTATTATACTACAATCTTTATTATTATACTACAATCTTTATGTAATTACAAGCTCAATAAACCGCCAAACGAACAGCCACAGTATTTGACGGTTTGTCTCAAGACGTTCGTATAAAGCTGCCGCTGTGATTCTGCATCCCTCAAATCCACGCTCTTACCAAAGAATTCAGCAACAGAAAAACACAGCCATTATGACTGTGTTTGTATCGTGTTATTCTTGTTTTAAGTGAGCTGTTATCATCTCATTGACGCTTCTGTAGAGATAAGGTTTAAGCTTTTCAAGCTCCACGGGATCCGAATACAGTATAGACGAATAGCAGGTTGCATTTACAAGCTCAATTATCATATACAGCATGATCTCAGGCTCTTCGAGCTTTCCGGGTGCATCCTTTATCATAGATCGGTAGACTTCCATAAAATTGAAATCATCGGAATGCTTCGGAGGATGAGAAATAGAATTTTTGAAAATACCCCAACTCAAATTCTTCGAAATAAATATAAGAAGCGGTCTGTTTTTTTCAAGCTGTGTAAGAATATGATCTATAATGAAAATGATCTTCTCACTGAATGTAAACTGTGAATTAAGCGCATTCAACTCTGTCATTGCATTTTCAAAAAGACGTGATGAATGGTAGGCTACGAGACGATCCTTCAGATCGTACTTATCCTTGAAATAAAGATAGAAAGTCCCCTTCGCTACGCCTGCCTTCTGTGTTATATCAGAGACAGAGGTCTTGCTCACTCCGTTTTCTATAAAAAGATGATACGCCGTTTTTAACAGCGACTCCTCTTTGACTTTTTTATTGACGTCAAGTTTACTCATGTTCTCACCTTGTACAAATAAATGATACCCTTTTGATTATAGAACAGAGATTTTAGGTTGTCAATAGTACTTTGTAAACAAATAAATCAATTGACCAATGGTCATTTTTTCTTATTCTTACAAAGTTGACCAAAAGTCATTTTTGATATTGACCAAAAGTCATTTTTGTGTTATACTTTATTACGAAATCGAAAACAAAATAAGGAGATGATATATATGGAGAGAATAAGTAAGAATATCGTCAAACTCAGAATACCTATACTGATTCTGGCACTCGTGCTTGTTGTACCCTCGTTTTTCAGCTTTATCAGCACAAGAGTAAACTACGATATTCTTTCATATCTTCCAAAGGATATCGATACGATGAAGGGGCAGGACATTATGCTCGATGAATTCGGTAAAGGTGGATTTGCTTTTGTAATTATCGAAGGAATGGACGATAAGGACGCATCAAACCTCAAAGCCGAATTTGAAAAGCTTGATGCGGTCGAGAAAGTTCTATGGTACGATTCGATCGCTGATGTTTCCGTACCTAAGGAAGTTCTTCCGAAGAATATATATGATATTTTCAATTCGGAAAACTCAACAATGATGGCTGTTTTCTTCAATACGACTTCGTCAGACGATGAAGCGCTCAACGCTGTCGTTGAAATGAGAAAGATCGCAGGAGAACAGTGCTTCATCAGCGGTATGACAGCAGTCGTAGAGGACATAAAGGAACTGACGCTCAGCGAGATGGCGATGTATGTTATTATAGCAGCGATACTCAATCTGATCGTACTGTCGCTTGCAATGGATTCATTTCTTGTGCCGTTGTTTTTCCTGTCAAGCGTAGGACTTGCTATAATCTACAATCTCGGTACAAACTTCATTCAGGGTGAGATATCGTTTATTACGCTGGCGCTCGTTGCTGTGCTCCAGCTTGCAGTCACGATGGATTACTCGATATTCTTGTGGGAAAGCTACAAGGAACAAAAAAAGCTTTTCCCGGACAATAACAAGCTCGCTATGGCGGAAGCTATCAGACAGACTTTTGCCTCAGTCGTTTCAAGTTCCATAACAACGGTCGCCGGATTTATCGCACTGTGCTTTATGACATTCACACTCGGTATGGATCTCGGGATAGTTATGGCAAAGGGCGTTGTTATCGGAGTTATCTGCTGCGTTACTATATTGCCTTCGATGATACTTGTCTTCGATAAGGCACTTTCAAAGACAATGCACCGCGAATTTCTCCCCTCCTTCAACAAGCTGTCCGATTTCATAATCAAGCACCGAGACGCTTTCGCTATCTTGTTCATCGCTTTGATAATACCTGCTGCATACGGAGAAGCTCATACAAACGTTTATTACAATCTGACCTCTACGCTTCCCGAAGACCTCAACAGCGTTATTGCGAGCAGCAAGCTTGAGGAAGAATACGGAATGGCTTCCCAGCACATTCTTCTTGTCGATGCAGATATGCCGCTTCAGAAGGTCGATCAGATGATAGGAGAAATGAAACAGACAGACGGCGTAACAACAACGCTGAGCTTTGATACTCTGGTAGGATCATCGATCCCGCGCGAGGCTGTTCCCGACTCAGTCAAGGAAATCATGAAGAGCGACAAATGGCAGATGATGCTGATAGGCTCGGAATATGAAGTCGCCTCAGACGATATAAATAACCAGATCACCGAGCTGACAGCTATTCTCAAAAAATACGATAAGCATGGTATGCTTATCGGTGAATCGGCGGCTACAAAGGATCTTATTGAGATCACCGACAATGATTTCAAGATAGTCAATATAATGTCTATAGCATTCGTATTCATAATTATAATGATATCGCTGAAATCTTTATCGCTGCCCGTTATACTTGTATCAGTCATAGAATTCGCGGTAATTGTAAATATGGGTATCTCGTGTTACACTCACACGACAGTTCCGTTTATAGCTTCTGTAGTTATAGGAACGATACAGCTTGGTGCTACTGTTGACTACGCTATACTTATGACCACAAGATATAAAAAAGAGCGTATCGGCGGCAAAGACAAACAAGAAGCTGTATCCATCGCTCTTCACACTTCAATAAAATCCATCATCGTCAGCGCTCTCGGTTTTTTCGCAGCGACTTTCGGTGTTGGTATTTACTCGAGCGTTGATATGATCTCGCAGCTTTGCACTTTGCTTTCGCGAGGAGCCGTCGTGAGTATGTTTGTGGTAAATCTGGTGCTGCCCGCTATGCTTATGATGTTTGACCGTGTGATAATTGCAACGACTTCTGATATGAGACAGCTTCGAAGCAAACTTGTGAAAAACACCAAAGCTATGACGAGAGAATCCGCAGGTGCCAGTGTTCAATGAGAATATGAAGGAGTGTTATATATGAAAAAATATGGAAAAATTGCGGCAGCGCTCGCTGCCATTATGATCTCAGCAGGTACTACAGGTATCTACGCTATGGCAAATAACAATGACCCAAAGGACTCCGCACCCGCCGAAAAAAAATCAGGCGAGGATGTCAGTGAGTCTGACACAAAGGAAAGCAGCAGTGATGCAGCGGCTAAAAACGAAACAGTCTACGTTATGACTGACGCAAGCGGCAAAAAGACGAAGACTATCGTAAGCGACTGGCTCAAGAACTACGGCGGCAACGATAAGATCACGGATTTTTCCGATCTGACAGATATTGAAAATCTGAAATTTGACGGCGGATTCAAAGCGGACGGCTCGGATATCACATGGTCCGCAGACGGAGGTGACATATATTACAAGGGGTACAGTAACGATGAGCTTCCCGTAGATATCAGGATCTCGTACAAGCTCAACGGCAGATCTGTCTCCCCCGATGATCTGGCCGGAAAGAGCGGAAGAGTCACGATCCGTTATGATTATATCAACAATTCAAAGAAAACCGTCAAGGTGAATGGTCAGGACACAGTAATGTACACACCGTTTATGATGGCAACGGGAGTTCTGCTCGACGGGAGCAAGTTTACAAACGTAACTGCAGAAAACGGCAGGATCATATCAGACGGTGACAGAATAATTGTAGTCGGCTGCGCATTCCCCGGACTTACCGACAGTCTCGGTCTCTCCGACAAAGAGCAAATCGAGATCCCCGAATACTTTGAGCTTTCGGCAGATGTTAAGGATTTCGAGATGAAAACAACGATCACGGCAGGCTCAAGCAACATTTTCTCTGATATCGACCTTGGCAATATTTCCGATACTGATGAGCTTAAGAGCAAGATAGATGAATTGTCGAACGCATCAGATAAGCTTTGCAGCGGAACTAAGGAGCTTTGCAGCGGGCTTGAAGAATTCAAAAACGGTACCGATCAATTATCAGACGGAGCTGATGAGCTTGCCCAGGGCACAGAACAGCTCGATACAGGAATCAATGACCTTGCCGTCGGAGCGCAGAAGCTCGATGAAGGAGCAAAAAAACTCGATGATTCCACAGGTATACTCACAAATGGTATCTCAGACGCGAGAAAAGGCTCCGACATACTTCTTGAGGGCTTCAATCGTGCAGCGGTCGGAACAGCTCAGCTTAAAAACGGCGCCGATTCTCTTGCAAAGGGTCTCGTCGCAGCGGACGATGGTGCAAAACAGGTAGATACAGGTGCGCAGCAGCTTGCAGACGGCGCACAGCAGCTTGCAGACGGCGCAGCTCAGCTCTCTGCGGGTACGGACGAAGTCGCTGACGGAACATCAAAACTAAGCGACAGCGCAATTACACTCGACAACGGAGCCGATGCCCTCGCCGACGGCGTTGGAAACGCAAAAACAGGCGCAGACAAACTCAGCGTAGGTATCGAGCAGGCAGGCGCAGGCGCCGAGCAGCTTGCAGACGGCATTGCACAGGCAAGCGAGGGTGTAGACCGTCTTTCCGAAGGCGCTCAGGCAGGAGTTACTCAAATAGGACAAATGAGCGAACAGGTTGCAGACGCCGCAGATTCACTCGATGTCACTATCGGGTATAATCAGCAGGTCATCATGGGACTTACCGCTATGCGTGACGGTTACGCTCCCGATTCACAGGAGTATCAACAGCTTGATACTATGATAAACACACTCGCTCAGACAGTTTCTGGACAGCAGCAGATCAGCGCAGGACTAAAAAGCGGAGCGGAAGCATCCTTGACAGGTCTGACCGAACTTACGGGAGGTTTGACTCAGCTTCGTACAGCTTTCCATGGTGACGCAACGCCCGAGAATCCGGGTCTTGTCGCCGGCTCATCGGCACTAAGCGCAGCATTTAACGGTGATAGTGATAATGTCGGTCTTATCGTCGGATCAAAAGAGCTTGCGGGAGGAATAGATCAGCTGCAAACAGGTGCAAACACACTTGCGGGAGGTACTCAGCTGCTTGTTGACGGCACTGCTGCACTCGATACAGGTGCTCATCAAGCTACAGCAGGCGCAAAAACACTCTTAAACTCAAGTGTTCAGCTCGCAAACGGCGCTTCTGCGCTTTCGGACGGAACAAGAGGACTCAGCGCAGGCATCTCATCGGCAAGCAGCGGAGCTTCTGCATTGTACAACGGCTCGGTTGAACTTGAAGGCGGAATAGTACAGCTTTCAGACGGCACGCTCGCACTCAACGGAGGGCTTATAAAGCTTGACGACGGCGGCAGGCAGCTAAAAACAGGCACTGACACGCTTTCATCATCTGTTACTGCTCTCAGCACAGGAGCGGAAGAACTCAGAAACGGCAGCGGTGTTCTTCTCGACGGCGCTTTCACACTCCGCGATGGTACAAACGCACTGTCGAACGGCGCCGATCGTCTCCTCAACGGTTCAAAAGAGCTTGATACTGGAATGAATAAATTCAAAAAGGACGGCATAGATAAGATCGTCAAAGTCTACAGCGACGATCTCTCTCCTCTCTTTGACAGACTTGGAAAGCTTACCGAGCTCAGCCGAGATTATACAAGTTTCTCGGGAGCAGCAAACGGAGTTGACACAGAGGTCAAGTTCATCTATGAAACAGACGCAATAAAATAATTGATCCGAGCATACGAAAAGGCCCTTCGAAAAAATCGAAGGACCTTTTTTATTTCATCATCACTTTTCTTCCGAGCTTGAGATCTCCTCTGTAAAGTCGGTATCCAACGCTATCTGGAATGTATAATCGGGATAGAGCTTCTCCATTTCAGATCTTATCTCGCTGTACACTTCTCTGCGGTCGGGAGCATCAAAGCTTACCACTATGTCAAAGCGAACCGTTTTGGTCTTTTCATCGGCGTAAAATCCGTGTGTTTCCAGGACATACTCGTTAGAACGAACCTTTTTGTAGATCTCGTCACGCATTTTTGCTGCCGAATCGTTTTTTGTGTTTACAGAATAGATACCTACCGCAGTGAGAACAACGTTGTGTTTTGCAAAGACCTCGGTCGTTATCTCTCTGATAAGCACATCAAGCCGATCGGCGGTATAAGTATCCGGTACTTCTATATGTATAGAACCGTTGAATCGGTCGGGACCGTAATTGTTCATAATGAGATCATAAGCGCCGCTGACTCCCTCAAAAGAAAGCACAGTATCCTTTATGCTCCGCGCAAGCTCTGCATCTGCGCTTTCTCCGAGGAGCTTAGAGATCGTATCGCGAAGCATTTCTATTCCCGACTTAATTATTACTATCGAGATGATCGCACCAAGCCACGCCTCGAGAGAAAAACCTGTTACTATAAAAACGATCGCTGCGATAAATGTTGATGCCGAGATCACAGAATCGAGCGTTGCATCTTCGCCCGAGTTTATAAGCGAGTCGGAATTAACTTTCTCTCCAACGCTCTTGACGTATCGGCCAAGCACTATCTTGACGACTATCGCAACACCTACCACGATAAGGGAAGCAACGCTGTAATCGGGCGTAACGGGAGTAATTATCTTTCTGACAGACTCCTGAAAAGAGGTCACGCCTGCATAAATAATTATAAGCGAGATCAGCATTGCGCTGAGATATTCTACTCTGCCGTGTCCAAACGGGTGTTTCTTTGTCGGAGCTTTGGCTGCAAGCTTTGTGCCTACGATCGTGATAACTGAAGATCCCGCATCAGAGAAGTTGTTCACCGCATCAAGCGTGATCGCAATTGAATGAGACAACAATCCAACGATAGCCTTGAAAGCTGCAAGCATAACATTGGCAGCGATACCGATAACACTCGTCCTGATTATTGTCTTATCACGCAGACTCGCTTCTCTCATCGGGTCCTGCTGTGCCGAAGTACTGGTCATACACATCACTCTTTCGATTAAGGTTCTTTATGACGGTATTATATCACACTCACTTGTTTCTTGCAAGCGGCGGCAGGCATTTACACAATGATGTTTTATCTCAAGCCTTACTTTCCTTTCGTGCGGATTGCCTGCTATATCTTTTACCGGCTCGGACAAATACTGCATTTGTTTAAAGCCGATACCAAAAATGCGGCTCTCCGAAAAAAATCACGTATGTCACGCTTTCAGCTGCCGATCACTTCAATACTGAATATCATATCCATTTCTATCGTTTTGCCGTCAGTCAGGATCATCGTGCGGTTTACTTCATCTATTACCCTTGCGTTTCCCGATACCGTTTCATAGCGGCCGCCTGATTTTTTTAAATCCGGAACAAAAAATGTTATAGATACGAGCGGTCTTTGCTTTATCCGGGAAATAAGAAGCGCGATCGTATCGTTGAGATTGTCATTCTGTTCCGCACTCAGACTCAGACGTGTATCGGTCAATCGCGCTGTCTCGCCTATTTCGGCATCAAATCCTGTCAGTGCGGCAAATGGTGCGAACTGAGCGGCACGGCTGAGCGGCGGCATCGGAGAATGATTTTCAGATCTGTGGTGAGGGAGATCTATTATGCCGCTGTATTTACTCATGCCCTGTGACCTCCTATCTGGGCGTTTCGCTCGATCGTTGTCGCTCCCTCGAGAAAGTTCATTCCTTTGAGCACGGAATTTTTCCCGTATCTGCGGCGCAGCGATATCACGGCGCGCTGAAGACCTTTTTCCCGACGATGTTCATTTTCCTCACGTTCACGCTGCTCGATATCCTCATCAAAACAAGAAAACAGATCAAGCTGCCGCACCTGATTTTTCGCCGAGCTTTCCGATATGGTGTGATTTGCAACGATGTACATTCTGCGAACACGAAGCTCGCGATCCGTAACTCTGTCAAAAAGTCGAAGTACGGCTGCCATTATGTCGCGGGTCGATGAAGTGAAACAACCGAGATTTTCGCTGCCGTGAGCTTGTTTCGGAAGAAGTCTGCCATAATGATCCGACTTGATCTCGCCTTTGAAACTGCCTCCCTTTACGTCGGAGATATCGTATCCGACACTCAGAACTATCTGATCTGTCACAAGCTCCTTTTCTACGATATCAAGCACAAGAAGCTCCGTCATTTCCTTTATGATAAGTCTCGCCTTGTCAAAATCATAGGGGGTAGGCAGTACCTGACCGAGACTGACCGACTGTGTCTGCGGCTTGTATGACTTAATTTCCGATATTCTGCACGGCTCCCAGCCCCAGGCGTGATCTATCAGAAGCTCTGCATTTATTCCGAAGAGCTTGTACAACAGCTCATCATTGTGAATGGAACAAAGCGCTATATCTCCCATCGTCTCTATTCCGTATGATTCAAGCTTTGAACTGTAGCCGCTGCCGACCCGCCAGAAATCGGTAAGAGGTCTGTGATCCCAGAGTATTTCTCGGTAAGAACGCTCGTCCAGCTCGGCTATCCTCACGCCGTCGCAGTCGGCCTTCATGTGCTTTGCAACAATATCCATAGCGATCTTTGAGAGATAAAGATTCGTACCTATGCCCGCCGTTGCGGTGATACCCGTCTGAGCCAGTACATCTCGTATCATTTTGAGAGCAAGCTCGTGAGCCGTCATTTTGTACGTTTCAAGATAATTTGTTGCATCTATAAAGACCTCATCTATTGAGTATACATGAATATCCTCGGGAGCGATATAGTTGAGGTATATTCCGTAGATCATCGAGCTTACCTCCATATATCGCGACATTCGCGGAGGCGCTACAACGTACGATACCGCAAGAGACTTGTTTTCCATCAATTCTCTGAAGCTGTTCGAACTTCCGACAAGCTTCTTTTCGGGCGAATAGTATGCTCGCTCTCCGTTGACCTCTTTTACCCGCGCTATCGCCTCAAACAATCTCGCCCTGCCTGATATCCCGAACGATTTAAGCGACGGCGACACAGCAAGACAGATAGTTTTATCCGTTCTGCTGCTGTCGGCTACAACGAGATTTGTATCGAGCGGATCCAAACCCCGGTCAACACATTCTACCGAGGCATAAAAAGATTTCAGATCTATCGCAATATACTGCCGTTCTTTCACAGCCGATCACCGTTCCTTTCTATTATCGCGAACAAATCTTTTCTTATATTATATCCGAACATTTGTTCGTTGTCAATAGAATTTTAGAACGTATGTTTGGTGAAAATCAAAGAAAGAAGCTCCTCAAGTTATACCTGAGGAGCCTAAAGGATCAGCCAAGATATTTCTTTATGATACCAAAATGACTGTATGCGTCATCGTTTGCGGGGAGATATTCTTTTTTGAGCAGCTCGGAGATCAATGCTTTGTCGGCGCTGCCCTTGTACTCCGAATCCTTGACGAGAAGGCCGAATGCCGCAAGAGCCGATGCTGCAGATACATTCTTACTATCGGAGGAATCAAGCTCGGCAGCAGTTATCGTCCTTGTCATAACGAGATCTTTACCCTCGGGTGACTTGTAATGGATCTCGACAAAGGCAAATTCATCGTCACGGCTTTTGGCGTTTGATACGACGTAACGTGAGGAATAGCGCTTCGTTGCCTCTCCCCTTTTGAACTCGATAAGCGCTGCGGCGTTATGCTCGGATCCGATACCGTCAACCGCTTTCTCCGTATCATAAAATTCCTTCGAGGTGAGCTTACGTGAGTCGTAACCGATCAGGCGGTATGAGCTGACATATTTTGGATTAAGCTCGACAGAGATCTTGACATCCTTCGCGATCGTCACAAGATTCGAAACGAGCTTTTCCCAGAGATTATCGAGAATATCATCTGGATCGGAGATAAATGTATAATTACCGTTTCCATTACGCGCAAGCGTCTCCATCTTGTTGTCCTTGAAATTGTTCTCTCCGTAACCAACAATGGAAAGATAGATGCCTGTCTCTCTTTTCTTGTATATAAGATCCTTGAGACCGCCCTCACTCGTAACACCGAAATTAAAATCACCGTCTGTAAAAATGAAAACACGGTTGTTATCGTTTTCTCCGAAATTCTCCTTGAGGTAAGCATAGGCGTTTTCAAGTCCGTCACTTCCGTAAGTGCATCCTCCGATACCGTCGATAGACATTATCGCATCTATACAAGCGTCACGATCGCCTCCGTCGATATTCTTAGCCACAGTTACCGTTTCGTCACTGTACGCTATGACAGAAAGTGTGTCGCCGTCTTTGAGCTTGCTGACTATCGCCGCTATAGACATCTGAACGAGTATCCATTCATCATTCATACTGCCCGATACATCTACAAGAAGCACAAGATTCTGACGAACGCTTTCCTCTGCCTTTCTTCCCTTTATACCTATAAATAAGAGCTCGTTATCCTTATTCCACGGGCAGTCACCACGCTCGGACGTGACCGAAAAAACATCATTGTCCTTCGGTGTTTTCAGCTCATATCCATAGGAATTGAGTATCTCCTCTATACGAACAAAGCTCTTGTCGATCGGATGCGAACGGCTGATCTTCATTCGAAGATACGACCATGAAGCCGTGTTGACATTTGCCGAGAAGATGGCCTGCGGAGCATCAAGAGGCGTTTGCTCCTCGTTTTCCGGAACATCGTTAGTCTCGGCTGTATTAAATTCCACTTGCTGAGGAAAAGACGGAACAGCAGATTCCTGCAAAGCCATACCCATCGACGGAGCAGCACAGCTCATCATCGGAGCGCAGACTGCATCCTCCATTACCTCCGGCACGGCACCCGACATCATCGGCGTCGCACTCCTCATCAGCGGAGCACCAAATCTCCCGCTGCCGATCGCCTCAATAGGATTTTTTCGATACTCCTGCTGACGATAAAACGTCCATGTATCCCGGTATATCATATTTTGCGCCGATCTTATTTCGGCACCGAAACAGCGTGATATCAGCCGCTTGATCTGACGGTCACTATAACCGAGCTTTTTGTAGAACTGCCTGATTTCTTCAAGCTGCTTCGGGGCGATCTCGTAATATTCTTTCTCTCGTCTTCCAAACATATAAATCGCTTCCTTCCAAATATTATCTTCACACATCTGTGAAGATTTGTTTCATTGTAACACAGCCTTGTTTATTTGTAAATTAAGGAATTATAAATAATTGTAAAAAAATTTTTTAATAAGTGAGGAATTACAGAAATTCGTTTGACTAATTATCAGAAAACCAAAAAACGACAGTGATGTAAAAGGTTTTCAGTGCAAGACTTATGCGATCAATTCGGTATATTCCGATAAATCAAGATATCTAAGGAGGTATAATTATGAAAAAGACAGGTACTACCAACAGAAAGAGAGCATTGTGCGCTATACTTACGGCAGCACTCGCAATGGGAATTTGCGGATGCGGCAAAACAGAGACGATGACTGACGCAGGTACAACGAATGGCATTGTGAAGGAACCGACTGCGGGTGATGTAGAGGCGGCGACTAAGTACGACCGCAGTGTAGAGGTCGCAGACGATTTTTCATACGCGGGTGATCTTGAAGCAGGCGCTGCGTATGACGCAGATTACACAGGTCCCGCAAACGCAGGTACAAAGGACGAGTCAACAAAGAAGGATCTCCCCGAAGCAGGTCAGCTCACAGCAGGTGTCTGGAGCGATAATGATAACTGGGGATTTTTCAGAAATCTCGTTGACTCAGGCACTATCAGTTTTCCGAGCTTCGGACTCGATCCGACGAACAGAACTGCCGTAACTGTAAAAGGCAGCGATGGGAATGCGGTCGTCAACGCAAAGGCTGATCTGCTTGATAAAGACGGAAATGTTCTGTGGAGCGGCGTTACTAATAAAGAAGGAACGGTTTACCTTTTCGGAAAGGATGCAGCCTCCGTTGAGATAGAAAACGACGGCAAGAAGCAGAGCTTCGAGGTAAAAGGCGGCGGCAGCAACGATCAGAGCGGCAAAAGCACAAGCTCATCTTCCGAGATGGAAGTAACGCTCGACGGCAAAGGAACCGCGTACAAGTCTATGGACATTATGTTCATAGTTGATACAACAGGCTCGATGTCGGACGAAATGCTCTTCTTGCAGAGTGAGTTCACTGCGATCACAGAGGAGATCGGCACAGCCAACACGAGATATTCAGTCAATTTCTACCGTGACGAGGGCGACGACTACGTCACAAGATGTAATGATTTCAGCACGGATACACGCAATATCCAGAAGCTGCTCAACAACGAAAGTGCAGAAGGGGGCGGAGACTGGCCCGAGGCGGTCGCAGAAATTCTGACAGAAACTATGTTCACTGATGACTGGAAAGAAGATTCCGTTAAGCTGGCATTCCTTATCTATGACGCACCTCCGCATGACGGCAAGGAGAAAGAACTTATCGCAGCGGCTCAGAAGGCATCGGAGCGCGGCATTCGCCTTATCCCCGTTGTAGCATCTGACAATGACAGAGATACAGAGCTTTTCGGACGCGCGCTTGCGATCACAACAGGCGGAACATACGTCTTCCTGACTGATGATTCGGGTATCGGGAACTCACACGAAGAGCCGATCATAGGCAGCTACGAGGTCCGTCCGCTTTACAACATCATCATCGACACTATCAACGAATACAGACAGTAACATACACGCATCGGCCAAAGATAATCGATAGCTGATCCACGCAATTTGCTTCTCCAATATCAGCAGCTCCTCATAAACAAAGCTCCGACGTACCCAATAAAACGGGTCGTCGGAGCTTATTATTTCGAAATTACAGTGAGAAGAATAATGGGAAGCCTATCTTCTTTTCATCGTTTATTCCAACGGAGTAGCGAAGTGTGAGGACCGCATCGCTGCTGTCGATAACGCCGTTTGCGTCAACATCTCCGAAAAGACTGTCTTCTTCTTCAACAGTTACCATACCGATCGAAGCTCGCAGCATAATGAGCGCATCAAGTGAATCTACCGTACCATCATTATTAATATCGCCGAGGACTCTATCTGTCAAATCGGGATCGGGTTTGGGATCGGGATCAGGCTTCGGATCGGGATCGGGATCAGGCTGTGGATCGGGGTCGGGATCGGGCTGCGGGTCCGGGTCGGGATCGGGCTGCGGATCGGGGTCGGGATCGGGCTGCGGGTCCGGGTCGGGATCCACAGTATACTCATAAAATACCGCAATATAATCGGTATCACCCGTAACAGGTTCAACTTCAGGTGACCAGCCATCGAAAACATAGATGTGCAGGTCATCATTCGGATCTATACGTTCGGGAGCACTGTAGGGATAATACGGCGTTTCACCGTAGGTAAACTCAGTCTCGGTAAGGAGCTCTCCGTTATAGTTGAACCATCTGACTGTGTACTCCCTGTACGTCTGTGAATACTCGGCAAAATATACCTCGTCGGAGTCGGCGGGTGTTAGTTCGGGAGACCATCCTGTGAATTCATAGTCGTACTTCTCATCGCTTTCTCTTACAGGAGTTGTTCCGTCATAGCTCGGAAGCTGTCCCTCATCTGCCCATGTCTCGGAAAGAACGGAACCGTCGTAATTCAGCCAGCTTATCTTGTAAGTATTAGTATCAGGAGACTCAAACTCAGCGTAGTAGTCCGCATCTTCCGTAACGGGCACAATATCGGGAGTCCAGCCATTGAAGATAAGCTCTGTGCCGTTATCAAGCGTTCTCACGGGAGTTTCTCCGTCATACGATGGGATATCTCCATAAGTGAGGTTGTCATCCACCTCCAGAACAGTGCCGTCATAATTATGCCATACAACGGTATAACTTTCGAAAACAGTCCTATATGATGCAATATACGATGTATTATTGAAGGCAGGCTCTATATCGGGAGTCCAGCCGATAAATTCGTAGCTCTCGCCTTCACTGTCGGGTCTTTGCGGAGTTTCTCCCGGGTATAAGGGTACTTCGCCGTATTCAGTTTCGGTGGAATACAGAAGCGTTCCGTCATGATCGTACCACTCCACCGTGCAGGTAAATCTCGGATAGAGAACCAGCTCACTTTTCACAGGCTCATTCTCATCAAACATCTTTGTATGCTCTTCATCGAGATACCAACCCTTAAAATTCATATATTCAGAAGACGGTGTGGGAACCGAATCGACTGTCCCGCCATCTTCGACCTCTGTATTATAGAAAAGCGTACCGTTAAGATTCATGAAAGATACAGTATAGATCTCGATAGGATCCGGCATTTTTTGGTCGAAAAGTGCCGTGTATGTAATAACAGTATCACCCAAAATAACTGTAGAATCATTGATCTCGGGACTCCAACCGATAAACTGCATATCTTCATGTGAGGGCAGTTCACCGTTAAACACGGGTCTTTCTCCATCGGCTACGTCCGAGTCTGTTTCGAGCACAGAGCCGTCTTTGTCCTTCCACAGCACTCTATGCAGCTTCGGAGAAGCATCTGCAATAGCGAGTTCTTCTGCGCCGAACATACTCAGCGTATCATTGTCATATTGATATGTGACCTTTGACGAATCGGTGGATATCGTATACCCTGCGAAGGTGCTGCCGCTGTAAATACGATCGTCACCCGAAGCTCCCGCAAAATACAGCTCGCCTGACTGACCCACGCTTCTTGTATCGCTGTTAGTAACATCGACATGATACGGTACGCCGTTTATAGATACAAGATTCCACATATGTCCGCCCGAGGAGTAGCCATGGGCGGAGACTGTAGACATCATACCTGAAACGAGGCTGCACTCGACATCACTGTTAAAATTATAAGTATCGCAAAGATATTTGAAAGCCTTGGAATAACCTTCGCATACTACGTTGGTGGACACATCACCGTCAAATACATAGATAAGCTGCCAAGGGTCACCGTAATTTACGGACGATGAGTTTTGTGCGGCATCGTCGTTATAAGACACAAGCTCACAGACAGATTCCTTAAAGTAATT
Organism: uncultured Eubacteriales bacterium; assembly: GCA_900317815.1. Lineage (GTDB taxonomy): Bacteria > Bacillota > Clostridia > Oscillospirales > Acutalibacteraceae > RUG592. The sequence continues at coordinate 46,237 of ONIC01000061.1, forward strand.
CATAACTGCGTAATCGGACCAGTTCGGATCGATACCGTCTATTATGGATTTGACGGTTGATTTCGCCGCAGATGCAGCAGATGTCTTCGATACATCTGCATTATACGTTCCTGCAGTGCCCGATACGCTGTAGTCGGCGGAAACGGGACATGAAAATGTAAAACTTGTGAAATTGCCCGCAACCCGGATACCTGCAGTCTTGTCATACCAATATAGATCATACGGGCAGTCAAGCAGCAGCGAACCTATTACATTCTCGAGACTGAAATCGTTGATATTTGTACCAACATCGACCTTTGATCTCAGTTCACTCTTTGAAACAGTGAAAACCGTATCTGAAAGCTCGCCGTTAGCGACCTTTACGATACTTTCATACAGAAAATCATAGTAAACCTGATCGAGCTGTGAAAGTGATTTTCTTCCCGAAGAGAATGGAAGCTTACCGTTATCGGGTGAGGATATACCGAGAGTCCTGTTGACATAATCTTTGAAAAGGATATCGCTTTCGGGCAGTGACGAGGTGTCGGCTGTTTGAACCGCAAATGACTCCATTGTTACGGCAGCCCCCGGTATAGCCGAGACGCCGCCGAGAGCAAAAGACGCGCACAACAGAGCCGCAGATGCTTTTTTTCTCCTTGGTGTCAATAAATGATTAGTATGCATAAAGATCCTCCTTCGTCATTTTTACGCTTAATAAAGGGCACGGATAACTATTTCTATTATAATATAACAAACCGCATAAATCAATGGAATTAATGTGAACATGGAAAATAATTACAATGTAATCTTTTCAAGATGGCAGGAAACAATAAAAGCAGCCGCCTTTGAATAACCGTATTTATCCTTTAACTATTGCAAAAAGCGATCGTTTACGCTATAATAAAAAAGAGAGAGCGGAGAAAAAAGTCGGAAAGTGTGCGATCTTTCGGCTGACCGTATCATTAAAGGCACATTTTGTGCGGAAGGAGAATAAAATGAGCGCAAAATTACTCGAATACAGAGGACATATCAGAAACTGGCGTGACTTGAACCGTGAGCTTGGCATAGAGAATGGCCTGCCGAGGGAAGAACGCGAGCGCAGTATAATCATAAACGCATACGAAAAATGGGGCTGCGAAATGGCAGACCATATCTACGGAATGTTCGCTTTCGCTATAGAGGACGGCGACAAAATCTTCTGTCTCAGAGATCAGTTCGGAACAAAGCCCTTCTACTATTACGTAACAGATGACGGAAGACTGCTTCACGGGACTTTCATCAGGGATATCATAAACTGTGACGGTTTCAAAAAAGAGCTCAACGAAGAGATGCTTCAGCTCTATCTGACGCTGACATACTGCGGCGGAGAAAACACGTTCTTCAAGGGACTTAAAAAGCTGATGCCCGGCTGCTACCTTATATTCAAGGACGGCAAGGCGCAGATCACAAGATACTGGGAACCGACGTTTGCTCCCGACAACAGTAAAACGCTCGATGATTTTGCCGATGAGATCCACGAAACACTAAAGAAGATCATGACCGAGGTCAAGGATCCCGATGAGACTGCCGAATCGTTCCTGTCCGGCGGAGTTGATTCGTCCTATGTATTTGCAATGAGCGATGCTAAAGTTTCCGACTCCTGCGGCTACACAGATGAACGCTTTGATGAATCGAAGCTCGCAAAGAAGACTGCTGATCTCCTCGGAAGAGAAAACATCACTGCGATCATTACTCCCGAACAGTATTTTGACGCTGTGGAATATGTCTGCGAAAATATGGAGCAGCCTCTCGCCGATGCTTCGGCTATAGTTTTTGCGCTTGCCTGCAAAGCAACTGCGGAACACACGAAGCTCTGCTATTCGGGCGAAGGCTCCGATGAGTTCTTCGGCGGCTACAATATGTACCGCAATGCGGAGAGATACGGCGACAATCTCAAGGATTTCTACGTAGGAAACACGATGATCATGAAAGAGGACGAGAAAAAAGAGCTTCTCAAGAAGTATTACGAAGGCGTTCTTCCGATCAGCGTAGTAGGAGATCTTTACGACAGAATGGAAGGCATGGATCCGCTTTCCAAGATGTCCAATGTTGATATTCAGATCTGGCTTGAAGGCGACATATATCTCAATGTCGATAAGATGAGTACGGTCTGCGGTCTTGAGATCAGAATGCCGCTGACGGACAGACGCATTTTTGACATCGCATCGAGAATGCCGTCTAAGTATAAGGTCAATGAAGAGCAGAACAAGGTAGCTTTCAGAACAGCTGCGGCTAAAGTCCTACCCGAAGAGATAGCATTCAGAAAGAAGCTCGGATTTATCGTTCCTATCAGGATCTGGATGGCTGACGACCGCTACAACGGCGGAGTTAAAGAGAAGCTTTTCGGAAAGACTGCGGAGAAATTCTTCAATGTTGACAAGATCAGAGAGATCTTCGATGCATATATCGGCGGTCAGAGCGATCTCTGGAGAAAACTCTACACCATATATGTCTTTATCGTATGGTACGACATTTATTTTAAATAATGATAAGTATGACCCTCGGCATAGTGTCGGGGGTCGGTTTGTTGAAATACTGATATAAAGAAGGAATAATAATGGACAAGAGACTGGAAAAGCAGCTCAGCTTTGCGCTTGAGATCGACAAGGAAAAAAACATCTTCCGTCAGACTCATCTATCGGGACACGGCCGCCGGGAAAATGACGCGGAGCACGCATGGCACATGGCGATCATGGCGTACCTTCTTCGAGAATACTCAAACGAGCCTGTAGATATCGCAAAGGTCATGCTGATGTGCCTGATACATGACATAGTGGAGATAGACGCAGGCGACACCTACGCTTATGATGATAATATGAAGCAGACCCAGAAGGCACGCGAAGATGCGGCAAAGGAGCGGATCTTTTCACTTCTGCCCGATGATCAAAGAACTGAGTTTATCTCACTTTTTGATGAATTTGAAGAAAGTAAAACAGCAGAATCAAGATTCGCTCACGTTATGGACAATCTCCAACCCATAATGCTCAATAACAGCAACGGCGGAAGCGACTGGGCAGAACACAAGGTAACGGCGGAGAAGGTCTATCAAAGGCAGAACAAAACAAAGCTCGGCTCGGAAACGCTTTTTGAAGTTGTAGACGGGATAATAAAAGATAATATAAAAAAAGGAAATTTGCAATAATAATCGGACACTCCCCTGCTATCAGGTCGGTACCAATACATAAGCTTTGCCCCCGAGTGAACACTCAGGGGCATTATGTTTATTCGGTTGCTAAGCTAAACGGGAATTTGTTACCCTATCCGTTTCTTGATTTCTTCCTTGACTTCATCTAATTTACTGCAGGTCAGAAGAGGGATCAATTCGTTTATTTCATCTATATTCTTGTCCCACCACCTGAAACGAAGCATCAGATCTGTTAATTCATCATCAAAACGCTTCCGCAGGACCTTCGCAGGATTTCCGATCACAATAGTGTAAGGCGCAACATCGCTGCCGACAATGCTGTTTGCGCCTATAACAGCACCGTCACCGATGTGAACGCCGGGAAGGATTACTGCGTTCTGTCCGATCCAAACGTCATTGCCGATCACAGTATCTCCTTTAAACGGCATTTCGGACGGATCGGGGGCGTTCATTTCCCATCCCTCAAGCGTATAAAACGGGAATGTCGTTACCGTATTCATTTGATGATTTGCATCATTCATCACAAACTCAACACCCGCTGCGATCTGACAGAACTTGCCGATGATAAGCCTGTCCCTGCTCCATGGATAATGGTTTGTTACGTGACTTTCAAATTCCGAGTCTGCAATATAGGTAAAATCTCCGACGATGATATTCGGATTCTTTACAGTCGGTTTGACGTATATTTCTTTATCGTATCCGGCTATCGGATGAACGTTGTTCGGATCAGGAACTATCCCGTTTTTCATTTCATCTGCCTCCATAAATTCTGATTTATAATAGCAGCAATAATATCATAGCATATCTGCACTGTCAATAGAAACGCCATAGTACTTCTGACTTTACATCAGAAATACTATGGCGCAAAAGTTCTATATCAGCGCCGCACTTTGAGCCGATGTGTATTTTTATGCATTTGAAATAATATCGCGTATCTCGGCCTGTGCGCGTTCGACCTCTTCCAGAAAAGCTCTTGAAGAAACTCGCAGAGCGCCGCCGCCTAAAATTATGAGCTGCTCCATTCCGTCGGAGGTAACAACTCTGACGCGGTGATTTTTCGCAAGCTTATGAGAGACCTTTTCGATATACATATCGGCAGTCTCGGCTTCCTTGGTATATACCACATTTATGCCGCCGATCGTTTCGACCTCTCCCACACTGCCTTTGACCTTGTAAGCGTCAAAAACGAGTATAAGCTCGCACTTTTTGTATCCCTGATAATTGCAAAGTATATTAACAAGGGCACTTCTTGCGGCGTCGATGTTGTCCTTTGCAAGCTTGCCGAGGTTTTCCCATGAGAATATCACATTGTATCCGTCCACAAGCACATACTCTTCGCCGTCGTAGTTTTTCGCTTCCCTGCGCTTATAAGAAGAACCTGTCTTTTTATCGTAAGAGGTAAAACTGCCGCTCGACTCTCCCCCACGTTTTCTGACCGCGCCGTAGGTCCGTTCGAATATCTGCATAAGCTCCTTGTCAAGGGCGAAAACATCACTCTGATTTCTGCATTTTGAGAAAAGCTCTTCGGCAGAAGAACCGCTTGTATTATCGTAAGTTTCGGGAACAAGTACGCTCGGAAGATGCATATAATCGGTGACTTCGTTCCATTTTACAGTATGACCCGCTCCGTGAGAACAGAAAACAGAATCGCATGGATCGTCTGTATCCGCATCCGGATCGTATGCTGAGGCCGATATTATCTCTTCGCTGTTGTGACAGGGCTCGTAGCCCTTCAGACTGCACGAAAATCTGCCTCTGCCGTGGGTATATGATGCGACCTCACGCGAATAATCGCTCATGGTCGAAACAGGCGCATAACCCGTTATAACGGAAAACTCGCCGTTCTGATCGGGTGTATCAAATGAACCGAACATTCGCTGAATATCGGTCATTGCACGCCCTATATTCTCGGTCGGGACTTCGAGAGTAAATTCGTAGTACGGTTCGAGAAGTACGCTTTTTGCAGTGCGAAGTCCCTGTCTGACGGCACGGTATGTAGCCTGACGGAAGTCTCCGCCTTCTGTGTGCTTTGCGTGAGCGCGTCCCGAAATCAGAGTTATCTCAACGTCCGTTACAGGAGCTCCGATAAGAACGCCCCTGTGAGTTTTCTCATATAGATGAGTAATGATAAGCCGCTGCCAGTTTTTATCAAGGAGATCTTCTCTGCACTTTGAGTTTATGACAACGCCCGAACCTCTCTTGCCCGGTGAGATCAGGAGGTGAACCTCTGCGTAGTGACGAAGCGGTTCGAAATGTCCTACGCCCTCGACCGTATCGGAAATAGTTTCTTTATAAATTATGCTGCCCTTGCCGAATGTGACAGATATCCCAAAGCGGTCTTTGATTATGCAGCTCAGGATCTCAAGCTGGATATCTCCCATAAGCTGAACGCGGATCTCCTTGTGGTGCTCGTCCCAGATCACATTGAGCTGCGGGTCTTCGCTCTCGAGTATTCGCATCTTTTCAAGCAGTGTATGTATATCAACATTTTCGGGCGGAACAACCCTGTAGTTGAGTACGGGCGACAAAACGGGAATGGTATTATTTCTTTCAAATCCGAGACCATCACCCGGACGGGTAAATGTGATCCCCGTAACGGCACATACTGTTCCTGCGCCGACGCTGTCCGTCTGCGTATACTTATCTGACGAATATATCCGTATCTGATTGACCTTTTCACCGGAAGTGTTTTTCTGACTTTGAAGGATCTCCTTGACTTTCAGCTCGCCGCCTGTGACCTTAATAAACGTCAGGCGGCTTCCCTGGTCGTCCTGTGATATCTTGTAAACACGCCCTCCGAAGGTATCGCCGTAATCGGGCATAACAGTATACTCCGAAAGACGCTCGAGAAACTTTTCGATACCTTCGAGTTTGAGAGCCGATCCGAACATACAGGGAAAAATATTTCTTTCCCTTATTGCAGCTATAATATCGCCTTTTTCTATCTCACCGTTTTCATAATATTTGTCGAGAAGCTTCTCATCGGTCAATGCTATATTCTCGAAAAATTCATCGCCCGAGGTATATGTGAAATCAACGAATCCGTCTCCGAGCTTTGAGCGCAAAGACAGCATTATACTACTCTTATCGGCACCGAAAAGATCCATCTTATTGACAAAGACAAAGCAAGGTATCCCGTATTTCTTCAAGAGCTTCCATAGTGTAACTGTATGGCTCTGAACACCGTCTGTACCGCTGATAACAAGGATCGCATAATCGAGCACACGAAGCGTCCTTTCAGTTTCGGCTGAGAAGTCAACGTGTCCCGGTGTATCAAGAAGAGTAAAAAGCGTGTCTCCGTATTTCAGGACTGCCTGTTTTGAAAAGATCGTTATTCCGCGGCTGCGCTCGAGAGAGAAGGTATCAAGGAAAGAATTGCCGTGATCCACTCTGCCGAGCTTACCAATATTACCCGAGCTGTACATAAGCGCTTCGGACAATGTAGTTTTGCCGGAGTCAACGTGTGCCAGTATGCCAACGGCGATCTTTTTCACATTATCACTACCTTTTATCTTGAATAATACACTGTTGACGAAAGCTGAGATATCGCAGACACCGCCATTCCGGCAGGTACATTTTCCGACATTACGCACAATACATAAGGGGAATCAGCAAAAACGATCGCAGCATCGTTCTGAACGCTTGCAAGCTCACCTGTTTTATTCGCCGTGCGGACGGGAACTCCTGCAGGGATCTTAGTTGTAACCGTCTGCTGACTGAGAAGATTCATCATTTCAGACGAATGCGGCAGTTCTCCGTTATACACCGATGCAAGGAAATGAGCGCAGTCGCTGACAGAAGTATAATTGTCGCCGTAGAGATTGCTCTCAAGCAGCAGTCTGCCCATCGAGGAATTGTAGTAGCCGTGCGATGTGCAGTACGATGTTACGGCACTCTTTCCTGCATCCGTGCTACCGCCTCCGAGAACTCTGACGAGATTATTTGCGGCGTAGTTATCACTGACTGTTATCATACTGTATAGCCAGCTGTCAAGATTCGGCTCCTGAGCGGAATATGTCTCGTAATCCTCGTATATCGCACCCATTATATAGAGCTTTATAAGACTCGCCGCCTGCATTGAAGAGCTGTTCATACTCGATGACTCGCCTGTAGAAAGATCGATATAGTAAGCCGCCCAGTTTCCGCCAACGCTGTTCTGAGCTTTTCCAAGCGCCTCTCCAAGCACCGAATCGGGATCACTCGGTTCATTTGAGACAGTCGGATCGGATGAAACGGAAACAGACGACCGAGTCACATCAGAGGGTGTACCCGAGGTTAGATCGGAAGGATAGCTCACAGAAGGCTGACCCTGATTTTCCGTTCCGCTCTGCTCTACGGTATACGTCTGATACGTTATCACCTGTGTAGTTTCGCCGTTTTGCGATGCTGTATCGGGAACAGAATCGGGCGCAATATCGGTAATTGAAATATAACCGATATTGCCGTACTCCGTCTTTACTCTCCATTTTCCGCCTGATGTCTTTGCTATAATTGTGATGGGAGCGCCTGTGTAAACATTTTCAATAAGATTACCATCTTCATCATACACAGACGCGCCGTTTTCTCCGACCTGTGCGGTAATTCCGTTTGTGACAGATGATCTGTCTGAGGTAAGGTAACTTTTCGAGACAAAGCCCCTTGTTTTCTTATCGGCTGTAGTTACCTCGATATATTCGTTTTTCGTATCGCTCAGAGCAGTAACTTCCGTTGAGTACTTAAGCTCGCCCGTTACTTCCGACGCATCGGATGAACTGTATAGAGACACCGTCTCTGCACCCGTTACATAAAACAGACCTGCGTTACTGCTGCTGTCAGATCTATTCTTAGAACTGTCAGAAGTTTTTTCAGTCAGATCCGATGAAAATGTGGAAGTCTCCTTCGGGGAAACATTCCCGGGAGTCTCTGCAGTAAAAGTCGACTGGTTATCTTTCATCGATTCTGTCTTCTCCGTTCTGAAGGCGCACCCCGATGAAATGTTTGAAGCAACCATAATTGAGAGTAACAGCGCAAAGATCCGTTTTCCTTTGTTAGCTCGCATAATAAATCACGTCCTATTGACCAAAACAAGGCTTGTATCCGAACGCACGGCGCAGGATCAAGCCTCGTTTATTATGATACTATTCTATTATTATACTTATATCGGCTGTTTTGTCAACTGTAGATATAGTTGCTGTTCACATATCCCCACATACCGAGCGACGGCGAATATACGTACCAGTACGTATCGGTGAAGTTAGCGTAGGAGTAGCTGTAAACGTAAACTGTGTTGCCGGTGTAAAGCTTTCCGATCTCGTTTGCGGAATTAAACGACGGTGCAGTCCTCAGCGCAAGGTATCCCGTATTTACCTTGACAGTCCAGACAGAGTAGTCCGGTGTGGTATATCCTCCCGGATATGACGATACCAGGTAATCGGAGTTCACATATCCGTAAACACCCGCAGTAGGAGAATAACAGTACCAGTAAGTACCGGTCGATTTATCAACTACATAGACGCTGTCGCCTGTATACATTCTGCCGATCTCGTTGCTCGAATCAAAAGCCTTCGCACTTCTGATCGCAAGATATCCAGTGTTAACCTTTGCATAATATGTCTGAAAATCGGTAGGTGCAGACGCAGGACCTGTGTAATAGGAATTGTTCTGAGCCGCAGGCTTGTTGTTTGAGGAATTTGCAGCCTTTGAAGAAGCAGCCTTTGATGAAGAAGCATTCGATGGCTTCGTGGACGTAAGATCCATACATTTGATATAACCGTATGTTTTACTGCCGGTAAGATTAACGTACCAATAGTCGCCTGATGTCTTTGCAAGGACAGTTACAGATGCACCCTTATCCACCTTCTGAAGTTCCTTGTGGTCGCTATCCTTTGTATCGTAAAGCGGAGTCTGCTTTGATGCAAAGCATTCCTCTCCCTTGCAGACGGCAGCCTGTTCTTCAGTTAAATACGCCTTCTTGACATATCCTTGGATCCCTGTAGACTCCTGGAGAACGCAGTAATAATAAACAGAGTCGGAACTGATAAGACGAACCTCATCGCCCATAGAGAGCTGACCGACCGCCTTTGCGTTGTCTTCGTCCGTTTCACGAATTGCAATCTGTTCACCCGTGCCCGTTACATAAAGCGCTTTTCCACCGACCGAAGAATTGCCTGAAGCGGAATTTGTGCCTCCATCATTATTCAAAGGCAGCGATTCTGTCTGAGATTCAGAATTGTCACTGCTAAGATTAAGAACGTCTGTCGGAACATTCAGCGTGCAGGCAGATAGGATTGATGCGAGTATTCCGATCGAACACAATACAGCAATATGCTTTTTCATAAAAGCACCTCCCGATTAAATCTTGTAACCATTATAATACAAACTGCACACAAAGTAAACAAAATATAGCGTTTTTTTATATTTTTCATAAGATAAAAATGAAAGGATTTTTTATGATTACTGCACAAAAAGTATTACAATTTTTTTACAGGTAAACGGATAACGGTTTTCAGTTTTTCTGCATCTGTTTTACGGGCATCACTTAGGTATATCTCATGATGATAGCGATCATCGGTGATATTGATCCCGTATCCCTGATTTTGAGCGAATTTATGCATCATAGCAACGGTCTGAGGCTCATTATCATACGAGCCTATGTGCATACACTGCACGCACAAGCCTTCGGAGTATGTAAAAAACTCAACGAGTGAAAAATCCGATTTTTTCTTTTTTTCCGCTTTAGCGACTGCCCAATCGAGGTCGGCACGACTGACAAAATCAGGAAGCCTTATCAGCGAGATCCAAGAGAATTTATCCTTATCTTCATAATCAACTCCTGCGACGCCCTCCTGCCACCAGAAGCCTTCGAGCGGAGGAACAACATAATCAAAATAGCCGTCAATGCGATGATCTGTCTTTTTGCTCATTTTTATGGTATATGCAACGGTGTAGAGCTGTCGGATCGCTTCCTGATATTCACCGTCGGGAGCGTTAGGATCTCCCTTGCCGCGTACAGCTAAATAATTCATTGAAGGTACGTCAACAATAGAAGGCTTGTTCTTCGGGGCGTAGAACTCCTTATACTCTTTTTTAAAATCAAAAGCCATTTTGTCACCTCCTCTTCTTTTTGTCGGGGATCTCTTTTTCGACTGCGCTCAGAAGCTCTGCCAGAAATTCTTTGTCGTCTGTATTATCAACAAGGATCATGGGCTTTGCGCCGTCATACGGCTCTTCAAGAAGCGCATCGGGCATCATACTCCTTGCTGAGTTTGTAGGCTTTATCAAAAGTCGGTCGTCATAAATACCGCCAACGACTTTGCCGTTTGAATAAATTATGTACTCTCCCATCATTTTTCTGTAAGATACATTCTCGGCAAGAGACAATTGTTCCGATATAAAATTGAAATAACCAGATGTAGTTGACATAGACTCCGCTCCTTCGGGAGCCACTGATTAAATCACGTCCTGCGGACTGAGCACCAAACTTGCTTGCATCTTTCGGTCAAATTGAACTCAAAAGCCTTGAAAT
>ONIC01000069.1 GCA_900317815.1 uncultured Eubacteriales bacterium
CAACGACTACGCTCCGATCCAGAGCGGTATCATGAGCACGATCCACGCTTACAAAGGCGATCAGATGATCCTTGACGGTCCTCACAGAAAGGGCGACCTCAGAAGAGCAAGAGCAGGCGCTGCTAACATCGTTCCGAACTCCACGGGCGCTGCAAAGGCAATCGGTCTTGTTATTCCCGAGCTCAACGGCAAGCTCATCGGCTCCGCACAGCGTGTTCCTGTTCCGACAGGCTCCACAACTATCCTTACAGCAGTTGTTAAGGGCGCTGACGTTACAGTTGACGGCATCAACGCAGCAATGAAGGCAGCAGCTTCCGAGTCCTTCGGCTACAACGAGGATCCGATCGTATCTTCCGACGTAATCGGCATGAGATACGGCTCTCTCTTCGATGCTACACAGACAATGGTTTCCAAGATCGCTGACGACCTCTACGAGGTTCAGGTTGTATCCTGGTATGACAACGAGAACAGCTACACATCTCAGATGGTTCGTACAATCAAGTACTTCGCTGAGCTCGCTTGATAGTTTAATAAATGATTCGGACTCTCCCGTTCAATGCGGGAGGGTCTTTTTTTGTGTATAGGTATGGTAATTTTTGTGGGAATATACTATAATATATAAAGGAGTGAAACAACTCCAATATTCCACACACTAAACTCCACACTCCATACTAAGGAAAAAAGGGGGGCATCTTATGTTTGATAAAGTTAACAGTATGGGTCTGATCGGTATCGAGGCTTACAAGGTCGAGGTCGAAGCGTCGATCTCTCAGGGTCTGCCTGCGTTCGATATTGTCGGACTTCCCGATATAGCTGTAAAGGAATCGAGAGACAGAGTACGTTCGGCAATGAAAAACTGCGGTTTTGAGTTTCCTCTCGGCAGGATAACGGTCAATCTTGCGCCCGCCGATATCAAAAAGGCAGGTCCGCTCTATGACCTTCCGATATTGATCGCCATGCTCGGCCTGTCGGGACAGCTGTCGGCAGATACCGATGAATGTGTCTTTATCGGTGAGCTTTCTCTGGGCGGAGAGGTGCGTCCCGTAAACGGAGTGCTGCCGATGACGATAGAGGCTTGTCGTCAGGAACACAAACGCATCTTCGTACCGTATGAAAACAGAGCGGAGGCGGCTGTTGTCAAGGATATAGAGGTCTATCCCGTCCGTAATATTATGGAACTGTACAATCATCTGACCGGTCAAAAGCCGATACAGAGAGCCGACAGCGAAAGCCTGACGGTGACAAACGACGTTTACCCCGTCGATTTTTCGCAGGTCAAGGGACAGTACGAAGCGAAGCGAGCCGTTGAGATTGCAGCGGCGGGCAGTCACAATATACTTATGGTAGGTCCTCCCGGATCGGGAAAGAGTATGTTAGCGCAGAGGATCCCGACGATCCTGCCCGATATGACCTTCAATGAGATGATCGAGACCACAAAAATTCATTCGATCGCAGGCTGTATACCGAGCGGAGTCTCGCTGATAAGCCGCCGCCCGTTCCGATCGCCGCACCACACGATATCTCCGATGGGGCTTGCGGGCGGAGGAACAGTCCCGAAACCGGGAGAGATATCTCTGGCTCACAACGGCGTACTTTTTCTTGACGAATTTCCCGAATTTCCGCGCCCTGCGATGGAGGTGCTGAGACAGCCGCTTGAGGACGGGACCGTTACGATCTCGCGAGTCAGCGGAACACTGACTTATCCGTGCAGCGTTACGCTTGTATGCGCTATGAATCCATGTCCGTGCGGATATTACGGAACGGGAGTTCGCAAATGCACCTGCTCGCCTCAGGCAGTTACACGGTATCAGAACAAGATCTCGGGTCCGCTGCTTGACAGGATCGATATACATATAGAGGTTCCCGCAGTAAACTATGAGGAGCTTTCAAGCAGCAAGCCTGCCGAGCCGTCCGCAAAGATCAAGGAAAGAGTGGATAAGGCGCGTCGGATTCAGCTCGATCGTTTCAAGGATTTGCCGATCACATCAAACTCCCGCATACCTACGGGAAAGCTTCACGAATTCTGCAAGCTCAATAAAGAGAGCGACGCCTTCTTGAAGAAAGCGTTCGATAAACTCGGGCTTTCTTCGCGCGCATACAGCAAAATACTCAAGGTCGCGCGCACGATCGCCGATCTCGACGACAGCAAGGAAATAGAACAGGAACATATCGCAGAAGCTGTCCAGTACAGGAGTCTCGACAGAAAGTATCTTAAACAGCAGTGATGCTGCGGTACTCCGAAATGCATAATACCTAAAAGTGAAAATATCACACAGTTTGATTTGTATAAATACCCACTTGACAAAAAACTTCATAAATGCAATAATATTAGATGGACTATTCTGAGACGGACATTCCGTTTCGTGTATTATAACGTGAAGCGAATTTACATTAAAAGCCCTGTAATACGGGCGGAAAAGGTGGATTGGATATAATGAATGAATATCAGAAAAACAATGAGGAGTATACCATTGATCTGATGCTTATGCTCGGGCTGCTTCGCAAGCATATCGTGCTGATCCTTGTTGCTGCGATAATCGGCGGAGGTCTTTCTTTTACCGTTACGAAGTATTTAATTCCCGAAAAATACAGGGCAACAGCGACTGTTATCATCAATAACAGAGCGACCGATTCGCAGTATATTTACCCCAGTGAGATCCAGTCTTCACAGGATCTTGCTCAGCTTTATTCCATCATAATCAAGGCGGACGGCGTGCTTGAGGCTGTAAAAAAAGATCTCCATCTCAATATAAGCAACGAGCAGCTCAAAAATTCGATCGTAGTAGGGCTGGTAGGAGAGACTCAGGTCGTAGAGATCTCCTGCACGAGCACCAATCCTCAGTATGCTCTTGATCTTGTCACGAAATTCGTTGAGTATTCCAAGCCCGTTATCCTCGAAAAGGTAGAAGCAGGTTCCGTAAAGGATCTTAACGAGCCTGCGCTTTCGAACAACGGAAATCCCGTTTCCCCGGATAAAAAGAAGAACACCGCAATAGGTATCCTCGGCGGCGCTGTGCTGGCGGCTGCATTTGTGATACTCAGAGAAATGCTCAACACGAAGTTCAAGACCGAGCAGGACGTGACGAACACGCTTCATGTTCCCGTACTCGGAGTTATCCCGTTCATTGAAGAAAAGGAGTTTGCCGCAAAATGATTGAGAAAGTCAGAAAAAAGCATAAACATCACCGCCATCATCAGACCGGCATGGTGAAGCAGATCTTCTGCGTGGCAAATCCGAACGCTCCGACTTACTATGTGGAAGCGTTCAAGATGATTGCTTCGAATATCGAATTTATAGCGGTTGCTCAGGAATGCAAGAGCATTCTCGTTACGTCTACGGTACAGGACGAGGGAAAGACGAACCTTTCCATAAACCTTGCGATCTCGCTCGCAGGATACGGCAAAAAGGTCTGCATCGTTGACTGTGACCTCAGAATGCCGAGCGTCCACAGGCTCCAGCGCTCGAACTACGGTCTGACCCACGTGCTTAAGGGAGAGAAGACGCTTGACGAGGTCATCTTCAAGCATAAAGACTCGGAGCTGAATATCCTCCTCGGCGGCGTAATCCCGCCGAATCCGACAGAGCTTCTTTCAAGCGCAAAGATGCAGAAGGTAGTCGAAGAGCTCGCATCGAGATACGATTATGTGATCTACGATACGCCTCCGTGCCTCGGCATCAGTGATGTTTCTGTCCTCGGAAGATATATGGACGGCGCTATCCTCGCAGTGCGCCACGATTCTACAGATAAGAGAATGGTAGAACGCGCAAAGAGCAATATCGAAAACGCCGGACTCAACGTCCTCGGCGCTATCCTCATGGAATACAAGGCAGACTCCGACGTTTCCAACTCGTACTACTACAAGTACGGATATAAGTACGGAGGATACTACTATGGCGAAAAAGA
>ONIC01000077.1 GCA_900317815.1 uncultured Eubacteriales bacterium
AGCACCGACCGAGGCGGCAGCCGAGACTAAAGATGCAAGCAAGATGAGTGCTCAGTTCGTAGAACGTGATTTATTCAGTGGCTCCTTTATACAGTCAGTCCATTTCAAACGGATCGTTAGACAGGATCAGTTTGTAGTAAGGGCTTTTATAGAGAGAATCTGCGTTTTCGAAAAACGCTCCGAGCTTTTTATACGAAACACAGGAGCTGTTTGTGACGTGATATCTGTCCTTCAGAGTGATACCTATAACGTCAAAGCCCCTGCAGTATTCCTCTGTCATACAGCAGTCGTATTCCGAAGGCTCAGTCTGCGTTTCATCGTATTTATGCGCCAGCACGATATAATAAGCATTATTTCTCGCAGCCCAGCCGCACGCCGTCATGACTTCCTTCCTGATATTCTCGGGATATGTCGTCAGTTCCTCTGTAAAGATGATCTGTCCGCTGACATTCATAACGATCTCTAAGAAATTCCCGACCTTAACGTCCCTGCATTTCTCCTTGATATACTCACAGAGCTTGTCGTCATCGATCTTCTCGGAAGTTTCACGGGCATAATGCTCCTTGTACATACCCGAAAAGTCTGGCAGAAAATGCACCCAGTGCGCTGCGCGGTCCGAGAGTCCCGCTTCCCGAAGTTCTTCGACGGATGCGTCAAGCACATCACCGAGAGAACCGAAGCGATTGATAAGCTCATGCGCTATGGGATTTGTATTTACGCGCGGAATGGCATAGAAGAGCAGCAACTCGAGAAACTCGTGATCTTCGAGCGAATCGAAGCCATATTTCTCCGCTCGATCCCGAAGCCGCTTCCTGTGGCCGCTGTGAACCTTTCCTGACATTGCTGCACCTCTTAAAAATCAACGCTCCATCTGTACTCGATCTCGGCAACTCTGCCTTCTTCTATACGGAATATGAGCGCCCTGTCATCTATCGAATACTCATACAGTTCATATAATACAACAGGGTCTGTGTCCGTCTCGCCGCTGTCAGCCTGATCCGTTCCCGATATCTCCTCGTCGCTCACGTCAGAAGCCTGCGTATCGGTCTGCTGCAGTTCGCTTTCCTCCGGCTGAAAAGACTCGTCCTCGGACACAATACCATCGGGATAGAATTTTTGTATATTCGTGGGATCACCGTAAGCCTCTATAACGCTCTCGGCTCTTGTCTCAGTCTCGATACCCTTCATCGTTCTGTAAAACGAATCGCTCGGAACAAGGATCCTTACAAGGCGAAAACCGTCTTCACCGCGCTGTCTGAGCGTTATTATGCAGTCCTTATAGACAAGCTCCTTCTCTTTTTCGTCCTCTCCGTAGAACTCGCCGCTCGGCTCTCCCATCGTCTCGAGAACAAACTCTTCGCTGTCGTCAAAATCGAGGTAGTCCTTCTTCGCATTGTAAGAGAGATCTATCTCACGAAAGGATCCGGGCTTAGGCGTTTCCTCCTTCTCGGGCTTTTCGGAGTCGGTATCCGAGGAGAGCGCGCTGCCCGATGAAGTATTTGACGAATTTGAGGAGTTCTTTTTCAGATCCGATAAACGGTATGTCGTATGTGAAGCCGACTTCTTCTTGCTCGAGGTGTTCGAAAGAGACGACTTGACCGAAGACTGAGCCTGCTTTTTACTGCTCGCAGCACTCTCTTTTTTTTCGCTTTTCGTTTCGCTCCCGACTTCCTTTTTGCTTTCGGGTTTTGATTGCTCCGAGGGGATTTCTTCTTCAGCTTCTTCCTCTTCACCGTCTTCATATTCGTACTCGAAGTCCTCTTCAAGCTCTTCCTCGGACCCTTCCGGATACTCACCGTCCGGATACAGCACCCTTGTATACGCCTGGTCCGCATCGTCCACTTCAAAGCGGTTCACTGCGGTACAGCCTGCTGCATAGATCACTATCAAAGCGGCAGCAATTATCGCTGCGTAATTTTTCATACTTTCCGTCTTCCTTTATTTGTTAATATATATAATGAGATCTGCTTTCGGAACTCGTTTCACTTCAATTATAGCTAATAATATTTTAATACATACAAATAAATTTGTCAACAATTCAGGCGCAGGAAATATATGAAAAAAGGCATTTCTCACCGCCATTTTACTTATTTCTTAATACTGTGTTCATTAAAACCGAAGAATTTTGTTGTATAATAAGAAAAGAGTATGCAGTATGCTCCTATTTCGGACAATCTGGAGGGAATCATGGCAAATATTTATGATGATGTTGTTGAAGTGGCGAGAAGAACTATGGTACTGTTCTTCGTTGTAGACACATCGGGGAGTATGGAAGGTTCTAAGATCGGCACTCTGAATCAGGCTGTCGAAGACGTTATTCCCGAGATACGCGAAATTTCCGAAAACAACGCCGATGCAGAGATCAAGATCGCTGTGCTTGAATTTTCGAGCGGTGCGAGGTGGATAACGTCTATGCCCGTGCCCGCAGACGGCTTCGACTGGAAATACCTCGATGCGGGCGGACTTACCGATCTCGGAACGGCGTGCAGGATGCTTGCAGAAAAGCTGTCGAGAAATTCCTTTATGAGCGACGTTACGGGATCCTTTGCTCCGGCTGTCTTTCTGATGTCTGACGGCGCGCCTACCGACGATTACCGTGCGGGTCTTGCAGAGCTTTGGAACAACAACTGGTTCAAGAAGGCTATCAAAGTCGCTGTCGCTATCGGTGAAAATGCAAATACAAGTGTGCTTGCGGAGTTTACGGGAAACGAGGAAAGCGTACTCTCCGTTCACAATCCCGAGATGCTCAGAAAAATGATACGCTTCGTTTCCGTCACTTCGTCACAGATCGGCTCTCAAAGCTCGGCTGTCGGCAGCGGAAATATAGATGAGGTAAAGTCAAAGCAGGAGGAGTTCGTCGAGCAGGTCCACGCAGCATACGATGCGGGCGATTTTGATGATGATGACGAATTTATCGAATGGTAACATTTGGGGAGTGAACTCAAGATGAAATACAAGGCTTACAATTTCACCGTTATGGGCTCCAGCCACAAGAAAGCGCGCAAGACGTGCCAGGACGCATCGGTCAGCGTCAATAAAGAAGACTATATCCTGACTGCTGTCTGCGACGGTCACGGCGGCGACGATTATTTCCGCTCCGACCGCGGCAGCGAGTTTGCCGTCAAGGCGGTAAAGCAGTGTATGACCGACCGTGATATCATTCCGATGCTCTCGTTTTATGCAGACGACGAGGTCAAGATAGACGAAATGCTGATCCAGCTTGAGAAAAGCATAATTTCGAAATGGAATGACCTTGTTGCTGCGGACTACGAAGAGGATCCGTTCACGATGGACGAGATAGAGAACCTCAATCCGAAAATGCGTCTCAACTACGCTACAGGTCAGAAGATCGAGTACGCCTACGGCACTACGATGCTGGTAAACGTGGTAACGGACGAGTTCTGGTTCGGGATACATATAGGAGACGGCGAGTGTGTGACAGTAGATCATCAGGGCAACTTCGATCACCCTATCCCCCATGACAGCCGCTGTATGCTCAATCTCACAACGTCTATCTGTGACCGCACTGCGATCTACAATATGCGCCACCATTTCAGCAGGAAGCTGCCGCGCGCTCTGTTCATCGCGTCCGACGGTGTCGGGAATTGCTTTGTGAGCGACGACAAGCTCCATAATTTCTATTCTATGATAATGAACTCGTTTGACAGCATGAGCGAAAGCGGCGCGATCCTCGAATTGCTCGATTATCTGCCCAAGATGTCGCAAAAGGGCAGCGGCGACGATCTGTCGATCGGAATAATACTCAGAAAGTAGTACACGGTGATTAAAATGAGCTTCAAAAAACAATTACTAAGCGTTATACTTGCGGGCTGCATAATTATCTCGGCAAGCGCCTGCGAGCTTATACAAAAGAGAGAGCCCGATCCGGTGCTCCCGGAGATAACTTCCGAAACGCCTTCGCAGCCCGACACAAGTACGGATACCGAAAGCGACACGGACACTTCCCCGAAATCTGCCAAGGTTGATTTTACCGGTACGGACGGCAAAAAAGACATCTCGCTTGAGACAGGAGAAGACAAGACTGTCACAGTCAAGACAGATACAGGAGAAGCTCCTGTCTGGTCATCGAGCGACAAAAGCGTGGCAACAGTAGACGAAAAGGGACATATCAAGGCTGTCGGCGCAGGTATGTGCGTTCTGACGGCGAAGATCCCCTCAAACAGCGAGCTTGATCTGAAATTCACGCTCACTGTCAGGGAGAAAAAAGCCGAAGTCTCGTCAAAGGCGGAAAGCTCAAAGCCCGTTTCATCAAGCAAGCCCTCAGACGTCTCGTCACAGCAGGCTTCTTCTGCGCCCGAGAGATCTTTGGCAGAAGAAGTGCAAACGGATATTCCCGCTCCGATATCTCACGAACCCGAGAAGGTATCGGGAATTGATCTGAGCCTATCGACAACGGTCATGACGGTAGGGCAGACACTTACCCCCTTTGTCACACTCACGCCGAATTACGTTGACAACACCGCCGTCACGCTGACGGTATCGGACGAAGACGTGCTTCAGATAAATCAGGACGGCACGATAACGGCGCTCGGTGAAGGAGCTTGTACGCTGACAGCCGTTCCCGAGAGCAATAAGGAACTTAAATCGTCGCTTATCGTTTCGGTTACGGAGCCTGTTATTGAAGAAGAGCCCGACCCCGATGACAGACCGACAGTAAACAACGATGAGCTGCCGCGTTCGGAGTGCTACGTTGACGGAATACTGATCGTCAACAAGACATACTCCCTGCCACAGAGCTACAACCCCGGCGGACTTACCTGGGAAACACAGCAGGCGTTCAACGAGCTTGTAGCAGGAGCCGCCGAAGACGGAATACATATCTGGTGCGCATCCGGCTTTCGCTCCTATGAATATCAGGCAAGCCTTTACGCAGGCTATGTTTCGTGGTACGGTCAGGCGACCGCCGACACATTCTCTGCGCGCGCAGGTCACAGCGAGCATCAAACGGGCATGGCTATCGACTGCAACATAATCAATGACAGCTTCACAGGAACGCCCGAGGCAATCTGGCTTGAGAACCACTGTCACGAATACGGCTTCATAATCCGCTACCCCTACGGAAAGCAGGCGGTCACAGGTTACAAGTACGAACCATGGCATATCCGTTACATCGGAGATATGGCGACAGAGATCTACGAAAGCGGTCTGACGCTTGAAGAATACTACGGTCTGACCTCTGTCTACGGAGGATAACGCATTGTTTTTCGGGAAACGTCAGTTCTTAGGCGTTTCCCTTTTTGGTGGTAAATGATATGGATAACAGGATAAAACCGATAGCTGCTATTATAGCTGCCTCTCTATTTCTCGGCGGATGCACAAGGCTGATAGTCAGATCTTCGGACTATGACGGCTACATAACGGAAACTCCCGTCACCGCCTCAAAGACAGGATCTCTTCCGTCGTTGAGCAGCGAAGCCGAAAGCAGGAGTACCGACAGCGCAGAGATCGTATCGGACACAGCAAGCAAAAAAAACGAGTCGAAAACAGACTCAAAGACAACTTCAAAAACGGCTTCAAAATCGGCTTCAAAATCGGCTTCAAAATCGGCATCGAAAACAGAATCGAAGGCTGCATCGAAACCGGAGTCGAAGGCAGAATCGAAGGCTGCATCGAAACCGGAGTCGAAGGCAGAATCAAAGACAGCCGTTTCGTCCGCCTCTCAAACCGAAAGCAAAACACCCGAAGAGATTACGCCGTCTGTCAGGATCACAAACAAGTTCTCGGAACTGACTGTAGGCGTGACGGCTTCACTCGACATTGAGTTTGAGCCGCAGGACAAGAGACTTGCTGTTTTCAGTTCGGATCCCGATATAGTAACAGTCAATTACGACGGCACGATCACGGCTGTTTCCGAAGGAGAATGTACAGTAACAGCGCACCTCACTGACGGCAGTGCTTCTGACGAAATAACGATAACTGTTGTCCCATGGCCTGAGCCGGGAGAATTTGAGAGCGTTTATATTGACGGGATACTTATCGTCAACAAGACGTACTCTATCCCCCGTTCATACGATCCCGAAGGGCTTACGGAGGAAACTCAGGCTGCATTCAACGAGCTTGTGAACGCAGCGGCAGCCGAGGCGGGCTTCAGTCTCTACGCTCTGTCGGACTACCGCTCATACGACGAACAGAAGGCGCTCTACAACGATTACGTCTATACATACGGTCAGGCAGGAGCAGACGCTATCTGCTCAATACCCGGTCACAGCGAACACCAGACGGGTATGGCGATCGATGTTGCAAGCTATGCTACGGGATATTTCCCCGGCTCGGCGGAGGCACAGTGGCTTCAGGACAACTGTGCGCGCTTCGGTTTCATTATCCGCTATCCTTACGGAAAGGAAAGTATAACAGGCTACAGCTACGAAGCGTGGCATATCCGATATGTCGGCAGCGCCGCGCAGGAAATAATGGATCAAGGCCTTTGCCTTGAGGAATACCTCGGAGTAGACTGACGGCACCGATTTTCCACAATGCGGATTATGAATGTTGAAAAGTATACCCGTTTCATAAATTATTAAGGAGCCACTGATTAAATATAATAAAAAAACGCAAAGCGTTCCCGATATTCTACACTCCACACTAAAAAAATGATCGCCGCCGAAGTGACAATGCTCCTTCGGCGGCGTTGTTTATTATTTATCCGGGTCTGATCGCTCAGACTCTGCCTTTTCACGCTTTTGACGCTTGATGACCTTCAGACGTGAGAATTCCTCTCTGTCCTTCTCATCGAGTGCGTCCGTGATATACTTCACCGTGTCGGTAAAACGCGGGATCATAATATTCTTGAGCGCGTTCGCGCGGCGCTGCGTCGTACTTATAGCGACCGCAAGGCGGTAAACACTGTTCTCTATCTCGGCAAGCTGCGCCGTGAGATACTTTACCTCCTCAAAACGCTGACGGGCAAGATCAAGATTAGAGTTCGTTGTATAAAGCCCGTAATCAAGATCGAGACCGTTTTTTTCCCTGATGGCAACGATCGGTATCTCAACGCCCATGACGCTTCTGTAGGAAAGTGTCAGCGACTCCTCTTCGGGGACAGAACGTGATATCTCGTCACAGAAACCGAGAGTGATGTTCGCCGTTTCAAGCGCAAGATAAGCGTCATCGTAAGCCTTGTCTATCTTGCCCTGTATCGACTTTGCCTTGTCGATCAGCGACATCATCTCTCTGATGAGAATGTTGCGCTTCTTGTCGAGAAGTTCATAGCCGAGCGTTGACAGTTCGAGCGATTTCTTCGCATTTATCAAATTACCTTTAGTCGGTGCGGAATTGTTTGACATTATCTCTCACCTCACTCGGCGGGCTTGTAAAACTTGTCGAGGATAGCGTCGTCGATCCTGTCAAGCTCTGTCCTCGGCAGTATTCCGAGAAGCTCCCAGCCAAGATCGAGGCTCTGCTCTATCGTGCGGTTTTCCGTAAAGCTCTGGTTGACAAATCGCTTCTCAAATTCATCTCCGAACTCAAGATATTTCTTGTCGATCGGAGAAAGTTCCTCGGCGCCGATGACAGACGCGAGCGATCTTGCGTCTATTACCTTCGCATACGACGAGAAAAGCTGATTTGCAAGATCCTGATGCTCGGCTCTTGTGTAGCCCTCTCCGATACCGTCCTTCATCAGACGTGAAAGCGAAGGAAGAACGTCGATCGGCGGGTAAACGCCCTGCCCCTGGAGCGATCTGCTCAGAACGATCTGTCCCTCAGTGATATATCCCGTCAGGTCGGGCACAGGGTGAGTTATATCATCGTTCGGCATCGTCAGGATCGGTATCTGAGTAACGCTGCCCTTGGAGCCCTTGACCATTCCCGCACGCTCGTAGAGAGACGCAAGGTCAGAATACAGGTATCCGGGATATCCCTTTCTGCCCGGGATCTCGCCTTTTGACGAGCTGAATTCGCGCAGCGCTTCCGCATAGCTCGTCATATCGGTCATGATAACAAGCACCTGCATATCGTGCTCAAATGCAAGATACTCGGCAACCGTCAGCGCGCACTTCGGAGTAAGTATTCTTTCGATGATCGGGTCGTTTGCAAGATTCAGCAGCATAACGACTCTGTTCATAACGCCGAACTCCTCAAAGCTGCGCTTGAAGTAATCGGCTACATCATTTTTAACGCCCATCGCCGCAAATACGACACAGAATCCCTTGCCGTCGTCATCTGCGATCTTCGCCTGACGGACTATCTGAACGGCCAGTTCGTTGTGCTTCATACCGGAGCCCGAAAAGATAGGCAGCTTCTGTCCTCTGATAAGCGTAACGAGCGTGTCTATCGTTGAGATACCTGTGTTGATATAGTTTTTCGGGTACACTCTCGACACAGGATTAATCGGTGTGCCGTTGATGTTTCCCATTTTTTGCGGATATATGTCTCCGAGACCGTCGATCGGCTTTCCCGAACCGTTGAGTATTCTTCCGATGATCTCCTTTGAAAGCGGCATCTCCATCGGACGGCCGCGAAGGCGTGTTTTAGTGTTTACGAGCGATACGCTCTTCGTGCTCTCGAACACCTGGACAACGATCCTCTCACCGTCGATCTGAACTATTCTTCCCTGGCGTGTTGTTCCGTTGTCAAGTCTGATATCTACGATTTCCTCATAGAATGCGCCCTTTACACCGTCAAGAACGATAAGAGAACCGTTTATTTCCTTTACGCCTACGTAATCCAAAACCATTCTTATCTTTCCCTCCTATCAGTTGAACTCCGCTGTGAGTGTGGAGTTGAGCGCTTCGTCGATCTCCCTCTCGTAGTCACCGAACATCTCGGGCTTCGAGTTGGGGATGTCATATTTCATCTTTGTAAGCTTGTCGAAAAGTCCAAGCGAAATGATCCTTGAAAGCGGGATATTTCTTGCGATGAGGCTCTTCGATACCTCGTACAGATGAACTATAGTTTTCATCATCAGCTTCTGCTTCTCAAGCGGCACGAACGTGTCGTCCTTGTGGAACGCATTCTGCTGGAGAAATCCGACACGGATAACTCTCGCCGTCTCGATAATAAGCTTCTGATCGTCGGGGAGAACGTCCGATCCGATCAGCTTTACGATCTCCATAAGGCTGTTTTCCTCATGGAGTATCGCAGTTATTTTGTTTCTGTATTCAATGAAGTCCCTGCCCTGGTTTTCCTCGAACCACGGGTCAAGATCCGTGAAGTATTCGCTGTAGCTCGTCATCCAGTTGATAGCGGGATAATGACGCGCGTAAGCAAGCGATTTGTCGAGCGCCCAGAAACAGCGTGTAAATCGCTTTGTATTCTGTGTTACAGGCTCGGAGAAGTCGGCGCCCTGCGGCGAAACTGCACCTATGACCGTAACAGAACCCTGATCGCCGCCGAGAGTCTCGACTCTGCCCGCGCGCTCGTAGAAGTCTGAAAGACGGGACGGAAGATACGCAGGGAAGCCTTCCTCTGCGGGCATCTCCTCAAGTCGTCCCGAGATCTCACGGAGAGCCTCAGCCCATCTTGAAGTGGAGTCCGCCATGATAGCGCAGTGATAGCCCATATCACGGTAATACTCCGCCAGCGTGATGCCCGTATAAATAGACGCCTCTCTTGCGGCAACGGGCATATTCGACGTATTCGCAATAAGCACCGTTCGATCCGTCATAGGTCTGCCCGATTTCGGATCGATAAGCTCCTTGAACTCCTGGAGGACCTGACTCATCTCGTTGCCGCGCTCGCCGCAGCCTATGTAGATGATGATATCGGCGTCGCACCATTTTGCAAGCTGGTGCTGAGTCATAGTCTTGCCTGCGCCGAATCCGCCCGGGATCGCCGCCGTACCTCCTTTTGAGATCGGCAGGAGAGTGTCGATGACCCTCTGACCCGTAATAAGCGGGATATCAGCGGGCAGCTTTGCCTTAACGGGGCGGGGCGTTTTGATCGGCCAGCGCTGACAGAGCGTCAGTTCGTGCTTTGTCCCGTTTTTATCCTTGATCGTGACGATCGTGTCGTTTACTTTATATCTGCCGTCAGGCTTTACATCGATGACCTCACCCGAAAGTTCGGGCGGTACGAGCATTCTGTGCTCTATGATCTTTGTTTCCTGTGTCTTTGCGTAGATATCGCCGCCCGAGAGTTTGTCACCCTTCTTGACGGTGAGCTTTACGTCCCATCTCCTGTTTTCATCAAGAGACGGTACAGATACGCCGCGGGAAATGAACACGCTTCCGCTTGCCTTTTCGATAGCGGCGAGAGGACGCTCGATACCGTCGAAGATATTGTCCATGATGCCGGGGCCGAGAACGACATTCATAGGCGAGCCTGTACCGACGACCGCATCTCCCGGACGAAGACCCGTAGTCTCCTCATAGACCTGTATGGTAGTCTCGTTGTCTGACATTCTGATGACCTCTCCGACGAGCTTTTTCTCACCGACATAGACCATCTCCATCATAGAAAACGAGTTGCTGTTCTTTACGGTAACGACAGGTCCGTTTATTCCGAAAATAACATCTTTATTCTGCATTAGATACTCACCTCGCTGTTACTCGACGATCAGACCCGAGTTTTCGATGAACAGGCGTTTCCTTTCCCCGAATTTTGCATCAAGCGTGTCGTCCAAAATTATGGAAAGCTCGGGGCAGCTGCATCTGATGCCGCCGATCCCGATGCTCTCGTCAAAAACGATCTCGCAGCCCGGCAGCGCATTTTCGACAACGCTCTTGAGAGCCTTGTCCTTTACAGATAATGAAAGTATCGCCTTTTTACCGCCGAGTCTCTCGCCGATCATTCTTGCCGAGGTGGCTAAGTATTCCTTGTATTTGCCTGATTTTGTGAAGTTGATGAGCTTTTTCTGCGCTTCATCGAAGACGGTCTGCGCCATCTCGTTGCGCTTTTCGAAAAGCTCGCGCTTCTTCTTTGTCTCTTTGAGAGCAGCTTCCTTCGCAAGAGACGCTTTGAACTCCTGCTTCTGCTCCTGAATGAACTTGAACGCCGCAGCAGTGCCCTCTTCGTTGGCTGCCGAAAGCTGTTCCTTGCGGAAAGCTTCGACCTCTGCGCGCATCTCATCGCGCTGCTGCTCGGCATATTTCTCTATCGCCTCTAAGAAGCGACTAGCTTTGCTGTTTGCATCTATCATAGCTTGCTCCATGTTCCGATAGAAATCAATCTATCTTAATACCTATCGCATCGTGAACGTACTTAGTAATGGAATCACTCGTTCTGCCGTTGCCGTGACGGTCGGGGATCTCAACGATGAGGGGCTGCCTGACGTTGAGCTTGTAGTCCATGATAAGTTCGGGACAAAGCTCGAAAAGCGTGTGCGTTATCAGTACTACAGCTACATCGGAGCGCTGCATGACCTCCTTGAGATTGCGGCGCACTTCCTCCTCCGTGTGAATAACTATCCCGTCGATTCCCGCAAGGCGCATTCCCATCTGAGTATCCACGTTGTCGCTCAAAAGATAAAATTTCATGATTATCAGCCGAGCTTAGAAAGGATAAGGATAGATACGAGCATTCCGTAAAGCGCAACACCCTCGCCGAGCGCAACGAAGATAAGCGACTTACCGAAGTTTGCGCTGTCCTCGCTCGTAGCACCGATAGCGGCAGGAGCTGCGTAGCCTACTGCGATACCGCCGCCGATGCAGGAAAGACCCGTTGCGATAGCGGCGCCGATAAAGCCGAGACCGTTGCCCGAAGCAGCGGCAGCAGCCGTATCAGCAGCAGCGGCAGTGTCTGCGCTAGCGATCATCGGGCAGAGGAAGCATACGAGAAATACTGCGCAGAAGGAAGCAAGCTGCATATAGAGAGCCTTCTTGCGCTTGCAGCCCTTGCGTACAGCGCGGTCTGCAAGAATTACAGATACGATACCAAAAACTACCGGGATTGCTAAGAATATAAATTCCATGATTATTCTCCTTTTTATGTGCGCCGAACATCTGACGTCGGCTTAATATACTGTTTATTATTAGTCCGCAGCGGACATGATCGGGTTAAACGCCCTGCCGCTGCCCTTGTAGAAACGTCCGAACATCTCGTAGAACTCAAGTCTGAGCACCTGGATACATACAAGCAGCGCCTCAAGTCCCATAACGAAGATGTTACCGATTATGACGATTGCAACATACCCTACGCCGGTAAACATATTCGCAAGCGTAAATACGACCTCCATCATACCTGCGTGAACGAGTACGAATGCGCCGACTCGAAGGAACGACATCGTGTTCGTTACATAAGAAAGCGCATACTCGAACAGTTCGAAGAAGCTCTGTGTACAGTAGCCGCCCCAGCTTTCGGGCTGCCACTCCTTCTTGCCCTGAGAGAGCTTTCCGAGAGGCTCTTTGAGGAAGATCATCAGAAGCGGTATAACTATCAGGCAGATAATGTAGGCGGGATTTGCGATCTTCACGCCGAATACCATCTGAGAAACAAGTATCGCAACTACCGACACATAGAACAGAAGTCCCGCACTGCCGTTGCTGCCAAAGATAGCCTCTTCTTTGTCATTTGCTCTGAACGACACTATGACATTGAGTATGATAGCCAGCGTCACAAGCAGCATTCCTATGCCGACTGCAGCGTAGATTATCATATTTGTCGTTGCAGGCTTCATGACCTCGATCGGCTTTTCTTCAAATCCGAAAAGCGCACGGAAAACGGGATCGAGCAGGTGCTCATAGCCGAACACCGAGCCGTAGACCGCTCCGAATACCGCGCCCGATATTCCGCACGGGATAAGTATCGAGCCGAGAGGATTTTTCTTCTTTTTCATAAACAATCCGAACAGCGCTACCATTAAGCCGTGTCCCACATCTCCGAACATTATACCGAAAAGTATAGTGTACGTGATCGCGACAAACGCCGTCGGGTCAAATTCATTGTAGTTCGGGAGTCCGTACATCTGAGTAAAGTACGAAAAAGCCCTCGTGAAAACGTTGTTTTTGAGCTGTACGGGCGGGCAATGCTTCATCTCGTCCTTGCCGTCTGTCAGTTTGCATTCGACAGATTCTATCTGCTGAAGCTTATCGGCAAGCTCCTGCGCCTTATCCTCCGGCACCCAACCCACTATGATGAAGCTCTTGGAGTAAGTCATAGCCTTCGCCATGAGATCGTATCTCTTCTGCTGGTCGGCAAAACAAGTATGATAGAAATCAAACTCCTTGCTGTTTTTGCGCTTATACTCCTCGAATTCCGCCTTAAAATTTTCAAGCTCCTGCTTTAATTCGGGCAGTCGCTTCTTCTGCTGTTCGTAGAACTCGTTCGGCGTTCCGTTGAGGTCGAGCGCTCCGCAGCTTTCAAAATACAGGCCCGAGAAAATCCGGTCAACATCCTCGCTGTTCGATATCGGGGAAATGTACAAACCCCAGTAAAAATCATCATCGGACGAACACGGAAAGAAGATCGTGAAGGGATTATCGTACTCCTGCAGTCTGTCGTAGCTTTCCTTCGGAAGCTTTCCGAAATTAGCCTTGATGTACTTGCACTCGTTGATCTTGTCGATCTCAAGGTCGAGGTCAAGGAAGTGCCTCACCTGCTCGATACCGCGCTCGCACCTCTCAATCTCGTCTTCAAGCTTTATCCGCCTGTCCGTGAAAGCGTTGATCGCCTCTACAGCCTTCTGCGCTTCTTTCGCCGTATCATCTGTGAACTCACGACCCGCTGTGTCGATGAATTTGCATTTTATCCCCGCCGATGCGACTGCCTCATTGAAGCTCTCAACAGTATCGCTGTATGGGTTTGTCTCCGTGACAGGGAGAAACATCTTGACATCGGAGTGAAAGCTCAACGGATCGTCAGGCTCGAAGCACTGCGAGGAAACGATCGTTTCCGCCGTGTCAAGCAGCTTTTCTTTAAGACCGATGACACGCAGACATTTGATTTTTGCAATAGCCAATTATCACACCTCTTTTTGTCCGCAAAGGACGTGAAGTCGTTCTTCCGCATTTAAGTGCGGATCATCTGAATATATTTCTATATATTAAATTATAACGATACCTCTCAGCTTATCGGGATCTGCGCCGTAACGTGCGCCCTCGATAAGGCTGACGATATTGCTGTATTCCTGCTGCATGACGAAGACGTAAGACAACGCTCCGACAACAGGCTGTGTCGAGAAATGTATGTTGCGCTTCGTAACCATATAAATTCCGATCTCCTGTATCTGACCTGCATAGACATAATTCATTTTGCCGATCATCTTTCCGAGCTTAGTGTCCTCGACCGTCTCAAAGAGTTCTGCGCTCGAGCCTGATCCGCACAGCTTCTTTATCGTACTTTTTGACAGAGTGCCGTAAGGGAACAGATAATGCCCGATAACCTCCGGTGGCTCCCTGTAGTACTTCTTAAGTCGGAAGATCCTGACGAAATTCATAATATCCACGATCTGATCAAACATATCGAGCAGCGCCTTCCGCTCGCTCTTTGACGCGCGGGTATTGATCGCCGTATAGAGATAGTCATAGCAGTAATGGTACAGCGCATTCTCAAATTCCGAAATATTGACCGCCCCGCCGTTTTTAACCCGGTATCGCTCTGCGATCTTTTCGTACGGCGTACCGTTGAGCACCGCAAAATACGATTCCACGTCGCGCGCTCTCGACAAAGCCGACAGATCAACGTTTGCGTGTTCGGCAAAATACTTCGGCATAGTGAAAATGTACTCGTGTGTTCTGTCTGATGTCAGAAGCGTCAAAAATCGGATCATCTGCTCGATCTCATCACGCCTTATGATGAACTCGGCGAAGTATTCTCCCGTACCCTTCATATAACGGCACAGCGAGTAAAAGTCGTCGAACAGCTTCTGTCGCAGTATCTGCTCAAGCCTGCCTCTGTGAACTTCACGCTCGTTCACCGTTCTCAGAACAGAATCATAATAAGTATTGTTTTTCAGGTAGGTCACGACCTCTGCGACGCTCTTGCAGCCGAGAAGGTTTTCGTAATCCTTATCGGACAGCCGCTTGCCGTATTTGGCTCTCATCTTTGCCAGTACAGCTCCCGCAGATCTTGATGAACTCAAGTAAATACCCCCTTTTCTCCAAAGCGGCGGTCTCTCGCCGTTTTATCAGTAATTTGCATAGCTGAGAACGCCGTTGACTATCTCGTCGACCCACTTGTCCTTGTTGGCACGGAACTTTCTCTCAAGCGATCTCGAAACATTGTCGTAGTATTTCTCCGTTTTCTTCCATTCACTTTCGGAAGTCTTCTTTTCGGAAGCCTTATACGCCTCGATGTGAGCCTTTGCGCTTTCGAGATATTTCTCGTAAACCTCACGGCGTTTTTTCAGTACCTCTGCATGAGACGCGATCTTTTCCGCCTGAGTCTCTTCATCGAGCTTACGAGCTTCCTCGTCCATATGAAGTATCTTGCTTATGACCTCATCCACGGTATTTCACCTCTTTTTTCGATGGTTTCTGATATTAAGCCGCCGCATTATCATCTGCGGCAGCATTTAAACAATATATATAATCAGTTTTTAAGGCTCTGGATCGGCGCGGGGATCCTTCCGCCTCTGCCGATAAACTTTGCGGGAGAAGCGTAGTTTACTTCCATAACGGGACCGCCGCCGAGAAGTCCGCCGAAATTGAGAAAGTCGCCCGACTTCTTTCCGATAGCGGGAATGACTCTGACAGCCGTGGTCTTGGAATTGACCATACCTATAGCAGCCTCGTCGGCGATGATGCCCGAGATTATCTCTGCGGAAGTATCTCCGGGAATAACTATCATATCAAGACCTACCGAGCAGACAGCTGTCATCGCCTCGAGCTTTGTGATCGTCAGGCAGCCGCTCTTTGCAGCGTCGATCATGCCTGCGTCCTCCGTAACGGGGATAAATGCGCCGGAAAGTCCTCCGACGTGCGAGCTTGCCATAACGCCGCCCTTCTTGACAGCATCGTTGAGCAGAGCAAGACAAGCCGTTGTACCATGCGCACCGCAGGTCTCAAGTCCCATCTCCTCAAGAATATGAGCGACCGAGTCGCCGACTGCGGGAGTCGGAGCAAGCGACAGATCCACGATTCCAAACGGTACGCAGAGTCTGCGCGAAGCCTCCTGTGCGACGAGCTGACCTACTCTTGTGATCTTGAAAGCCGTTTTCTTAACTATGTTTGCGACCTCTGTGATGTCGCAGTCGGGAGCCTTAGCCAGCGCCGCTCTTACAACGCCGGGTCCCGATACGCCTACATTGATGACGCAGTCAGGCTCGCCCACACCGTGGAACGCGCCCGCCATAAAGGGGTTATCCTCGGGCGCATTGCAGAATACAACGAGCTTTGCGGCGCCGATGCAGTCGCGGTCTGCCGTCAGCTCCGCTGTCTTTCTTACGATCCTTCCCATCTTCCCTACGGCGTCCATATTGATACCGGCCTTAGTCGAGCCGATATTGACCGACGAGCAGACGCGCTCTGTTGTACACAGCGCCTCGGGTATACTCTCTATAAGGGCGTAATCGCCTGCCGAGAAACCTTTCTGACAAAGCGCCGTGTAGCCGCCGATGAAATTTACGCCGACTTCGCTTGCGGCACGATCGAGCGTCTTTGCGAACTTGACGGGATTTTTCGCCTGGCATGCGGAAGCGATCATGGCGATAGGCGTCACGCTGATCCTCTTGTGAATGATCGGGATACCGTAATCAATACTGATATCCTCACCCGTTTTGACAAGCTCGCCCGCATAGCGGCAGATCTTATCATAGATCTTGTCGCACGCCTTGTCTATATCGCTGTCGATACAGTCGAGCAGAGAAATTCCCATCGTGATCGTGCGGACGTCGAAGTTCTCGTTCTCGATCATATTTATCGTTTCAAGTATGTCTTTTGTGTTTATCATAGCTTATCCTCAATTCGTATACGGCGAACCTCCGCCGCTTTATGTTTGGGGTGTTATCAGACTCTGTACATCGTGTTGAAGAGCTCTTCATGTGTCACATGTACCGATACGCCGAAGTCGGCGCCGATCTTCTTGAGCGATTCGGAAAGCTCCTTGAACGGAACTGTGCAGTTTGTGATGTCCACCATCATTATCATAGCAAACATATCCTGCATGACGGACTGAGTCACCTCTACGACATTAGCGCCGTTTTTCGCACACTCACCCGAAACTCCCGCGAGTATACCGACTGTATCCTTACCGATTACGGTTATTACAGCTTTCATATTTTTTCCTCCATTATACGTAAATGTACCGCCGTATGTGATACCACACCCTGCGGCAAAATCATACACAGTATATTTTAATCTTTTTTTTTCAAAAAGTCAATGTATACCGCAATAATAATCCACAATATGCCGCCGACATCTCGTTTTGTATTATAGACCCGCCGCTGTGTTCAGTCAACAATTGAACACAAATATTATATAAGAATAAACGCCGGGACATATTATCCCGACGTTTGACAAAAGCATTATAGTGTTTTTGACAGCTCCTTGAGATACTCTCTGAAGCCCTCGCCTATCTCCTTGTGGTTGAGCGCCGTCTCGACAGCGGCCTGCATGATGCCGAGCTTGTTGCCCATATCGTATCGTGTGCCCGTATACTCAACGGCAGTCATGCCCTTCGTCTTGGCAAGCTCGCGCATAGCGTCGGTGAGCTGGATCTCTCCGCCGGCACCGGGGGCGGTGTGATCGAGGATATCGAATATTTCGGGCGGCAGTACGCAGCGTCCGAGGATCGAATAGAGCGACAGCACTTCTTCGGGTGTCTGCGGCTTCTCGATCATATCGTCACACTTGAAAATATTGTCTCTGATATTCTCAACCTTGAGCGAGCTGTACTTTGAGATATCACGCTCGGATACCTTCTTGATGCCGAGAACGCCGAGGCCGAACTCCTCGTATGCCCTGATGAGCTGTCCGCAGGCAGGATCCTCGCCCATGATAACATCATCGCCGTAGAGTACTGCGAAAGGCTCGCCGCCTACGAAATCGCGGGCGCAGTTGATAGCGTGACCAAGACCCTTCGTCTCCTTCTGGCGAACGAAGTATACCTTTGCAAGCTTTGAAATCTCAACGATCTCATCATAAACGTCTGTCTTGCCTCTTGAGCTGAGAGCATATTCAAGCTCGGGCGCTCTGTCGAAGTGATCCTCGATAAGTCCCTTGCCTCTGTTTGTAATGATAAGAATATCGGTGATACCCGACTTTACGGCTTCCTCAACGATATACTGGATAGCCGGCTTGTCTACGATCGGAAGCATTTCCTTCGGCATTGCCTTAGTTGCGGGCAAAACTCTCGTGCCAAGTCCCGCTGCGGGGATAACAGCCTTTTTGATCTTCATAATCAATCTCCTTTTTCACATATATTTTTTATATATTATATAATTACGTAAACATCAAAAACAGATAGATAAGTCCGAACACGCCTGCAAGTATGGCATTTACTCCGCCGGACAGGTAGAGCGACTGCGAGGTCTCCGAACGGGTCATCATCTTCTCGGAGGCATTTTCCTTTACCTCTTTGATGCTTTTTATACATTTCCTGTAGTAGAGCTTGTTCGCAACAGCTCCGCTCACTACCATAACTGCGATCTGCAGCAGCAGCAGGAACGTAGGCGCCATCATGATAAGCTGCTCGCCGATCGGCAGCTTCTGAAGCTGCTGAGAAAGCTGCAGATACTGCTCCATAGTCAGAGTAGATACGCTGCTCATGGTCAACCCGATCGAGGACAGCAGTTTCTCCATGACATTCATGCTCAGATTCTGAGTAAAGTAGACATTAAGAGCGTAGAGCAGCGCCTCGAGCGATAAAAACAGAGCGCCAAAACGGTAGAGCTTTCTGTACAAAAACCACACGCCCGAGAAAACAGCCGCACTGAAATTGAATTTGCCCCTGCCGTCCTTTATCCTCTTGAATGCCAGAAGATAGTACGGCGTATTTACCGCAACATAGCAGGCAACGTCGCCCGCCGTAACATTTTCCTCATAGACTGTACCCGCACCGACGTCCGAGCCCTGACCGAGCGCATAGGACGCAAAAAATTTCGGGTCGCTGTAGTCTACCTTGGAAGGATCGAGATTAGATGCAGCTGTGACGTTTGAGAGCCTTGTGCCGCAGTTATCACAGAAATTTGCGCCGGGTCTGCCGTGGTTGCCGCATATCGGGCAGACTCCGTCCGCCCTTTTCTCAAATACAGCACCCTCGGCAGGCTGAGGTCTTCGAGGCAAGCCTGTGCGGTCGCCCTCTTCTTCTTCCTCTTCTTCATCGTCCTCTTCGTCATCGGCATACTTATCAGCTTTCCGCTGAGCTTCTTTCTTGATTTGATCGAAGCCGTCAAAGACAAAGCCTTCCTTATGCAGTTCAAAATTCGGGCAGATCCTTGTTTCATTGTAACAGCTTCTGTGCATCGGCGTTCCGCATTCGGGACACACCACGGCGTCATCGCCCTTCTCGAATTCCTTGCCGCAGATACCGCATTCAAGTCCGATAAAATCCATATTTTCACCTTCCCTGTAAAGGCATATATCCTATGTGTATTTTATTTATTATACCAAATCTCACTGAAAATTACAACAGATTTTTTGTTCTATGGACTTTTATACCTATTTTTTCAGATTTTGATAACACTGCACAACGACCCGATATAAAAATAGTGCAATATCACTGCACACATTTACAGCACCGCTTTCAGACGGAAAATATAAGATACGGCGCACAGCTTTGATAATTCCCGAAGTATGCCATTGTATGGCACCGCTCGATCCCATGTTTGCATTTCGGCATTTTTCAAATATGACAAAAACAACGAGCCGCTGAACAGATCACCTCTCTGTAAACCGAGCACCCATATCGATTTGATAGGTGTCGCCTCATAGTCAAAGTCCCGGTAAGTGTATAATTTTAGTGGACAGCCATTCTCGCGGAATAAAAGTATCGATCTGCAATACCTGACAGCAAAATCGCCTGCGTGGGTGCTGTGCTCCGGCGCAAAAAAGTCTTTACTTTTTGAAAGATTGGTTATATAATGATTAGTAAATGGAGAATTGTTACAGACAGGAGAAAAAGTATGGTACAGTTTGAAGAATTGAGACTTGCCGCCGAGGAACTTGAGCCTGAGATCAAGGATCTTGCGGACGCGCTCGGATTAAAGGCGTGCGAGTCGGAAATAGAGCAGCTTGAATATAAAGCTGCCGAGCCGGGCTTCTGGGACGATACCGAAAATTCGCAGAAGATCCTGCAAAGAACAGGCTTTTTGAAGAATAAGGTCGAAAACTACAACAACCTCGTAAGCAGCTACGAGGACCTGCTTGCCCTCATCGAACTCGGAAACGAGGAAGAGGACGAAGAGCTTCTCGGAGAGGCAAAGGAAGAGTATGAAACAGTCAAGTCCAACCTTGAAGCTCAGAGACTCTCCACACTTCTGACGGGCGAGTATGACAAAAACAACGCAATCCTTACGTTCCACGCAGGTTCGGGCGGTACCGAGGCGCAGGACTGGGCAGAAATGCTCTACAGGATGTACGGCCGCTGGGCTGAGCGCCACAATTTCAAGGTCAAGACAGTTGACTACCTCGACGGCGACACAGCGGGACTCAAGAGCGCCGTTATCGTGGTAGAAGGAGAGAACGCCTACGGTTATTTAAAAAGCGAAGCGGGCGTTCACAGACTTGTGCGTATCTCCCCGTTCGACAGCTCCGGCAGACGTCAGACATCGTTTGCCTCGCTGGAAGTAATGCCCGAGATCGAAAAGGATACAAGCATTACTATCCCGGATGAGGATATCGAGATGCAGGTGTACCGTTCGAGCGGCGCAGGCGGTCAGAAGGTCAACAAGACTTCTTCGGCTGTCCGTCTTACTCATAAGCCGACAGGTATCGTTGTTGCTTCTCAGATCGAACGAAATCAGTTCCAGAACAGAGCGATCGCTATGCAGATGCTTATCTCAAAGCTCGTTGAGATCAAGGAAAAGGAACACCTCGAAAAGATCGAGGATATCAAGGGCGTTCAGAAAGAGATCACCTGGGGCAGCCAGATCCGCTCCTACATCTTTATGCCCTACACGCTCGTCAAGGATCACCGCACAAAGTTTGAGTCGGCAAATGTCTCGGCTGTTATGGACGGCGATATCGACGGCTTCATCAATGCGTATCTGAAAGCCGAAAGCCTCGGAACGCTCGATAATAACGCATCAGAGTAATATACTGCGTTTCATTTTTATTGTTTGAGGGAAATCATTTAAGGTGGTGTTTATATGAAATGTCCGTACTGCGGTTATGAAGAAAGTAAGGTCGTAGATTCTCGTTCGTCGGACGACGGTGAAAGAATCAGACGGCGCAGAGAGTGCGCACGGTGCTTCAAGCGCTTCACTACTTACGAAACAGTTGAGTTGATCCCCGTTATAGTTGTAAAACGTGACAACTCGCGCGAAACGTTCGATAAAAACAAGCTGCTGTCAGGGCTTTTCAAGGCGTGCGAAAAACGCCCGATACCGCTCGATACGATCGAAGGGATCGCAAACACTATCGAAGGTCAGCTACAGAGTTCGGTTGAGCGGGAAGTTTCTTCCCAGAAGATCGGAGAATTGGCGATGCTCGCACTGCGTGATGTCGATGAAGTAGCGTACGTACGCTTTGCATCGGTCTACCGCCAGTTCAAGGACATAAACACCTTCATGGAAGAACTCAACCGCATCATGGCGGAAAAATGATCCGAAAGTTCTTCTCCTGAATTCTATCGCATAATATACAGCCGTCGGCGCAAAAAAGCGTCGGCGGTTTTTGCATATTTCAATATCAGTCGGAATACTAATTGGTAAGAGGTGATGCTTTGAACGGGTATAAAACGGCAAAAAGATCTTTCTCGGCGGCGGCTCTGTTAACGGGCGCTGCGGTCGGCGCACTCGTCTGCGCTCTGCTGCTTGCGATTTGCTCGGCAGTCTTTGTGAAGCTCGGAAGTGTTCCGACAAGCGCAGCGCAAACGATCACAACGGCAGTCGGCGCGGCAGGAGCATTTGCAGCAGGCTGGTCTGCTCTGAAGCTGTACGGCAGCAGGGGACTTGTGATGGGTGCCTCGGCGGGTCTGCTGCTCTTCCTTTCAACTCTGATCGCAGGAATTATCGCAAAGGAAACGCCCGATACGGCGGCGGCAGCTGTAAAGCTGATCGTATTCGTTATCGCGGGCGCAGTCGGCGGAGTGGTCAGAGTCAACAAGCGTGAAAAGATCAAAAATGTGCGATAAAAAATGCTCCGAGGAGTCAGACTGCCTCGGAGCATTTCATTTTGTCAGAAATCAGCTGTTACTCGCCGAAATATCTCTTGAGAAGACCTGCGAAGCCTGCGCCGTGACGAGCCTCGTCCTTAGCCATCTCGTGAACCGTGTCGTGGATAGCGTCATAGTTGCGGGCCTTTGCTTTCTTAGCAAGCTCAAATTTACCTGCGCAAGCGCCTGCCTCTGCGTCAACACGCATACGGAGATTCTTCTCAGTGGAATCGGAAACTACCTCGCCGAGAAGCTCTGCAAACTTGGAAGCGTGCTCTGCCTCTTCGAACGCATAACGCTTGAAAGCCTCTGCGATCTCGGGATAGCCCTCTCTGTCGGCTGCTCTCGACATTGCAAGATACATACCTACCTCGCTGCACTCACCGTTGAAGTTGGATACGAGATCCTCATAAATATCGTCCTCTACCTTGCCCTTTGCGCCCTCACCGATAAGATGAACAGTCGCATAAGACATCTCAGCCTCTACCTTGTTGAACTTCGAAGCGGGAGCCTTACAGATAGGACAGACCTCGGGTGCTGCATCGCCCTCGTAAATATATCCGCATACTGTACATACAAACTTTGCCATAATTAATAACCTCCTGTATTACCGCCGATAACTGCGGCATAGAATATGATTTTGTGCATCAGCACTTGTCGCACTCGCCATAAAAAATGAGATTGTACGAGTCGACATCCTTCACACCTTCGATGTATGCGCGCTTGACCATATCGGGGATAGGGTCGGGCATACTCTCCGTGAAGAAAATGTCGATCACGCGAGCGCATTTCTTACAGACAAAATGCGAATGCGGCGACATACGCGCGTCGTAACGCTCGCAGCCGTCCACTACTGCGACCGATTTCACTACTCCGTTTCCCTCAAGCAGCTTCAGATTCCTGTAAACTGTACCAAGACTGAGATCGGGGTACTTCGGCTTCAAGGAATTGTAGATCCACTCAGCTGTCGGGTGTGAGTCGGTAGACAAAAGCAGTTCATAGATAGCCTGCCTTTTCCTGGAATAATTTTGTGTTCTCATGAGCCCTCTCCATGAAATTGAATTTGAAAGGATTTACGAAAATTAATAATTATTACTCTTTTTAGTATTATAATATATAAAATCCATTTTGTAAAGGGGGTTTTGTAAATTTTTATTGCTGAATTTCAAAAAGTTCGTTACTATTCTATCCCCCCTCCGTATCGCTGCGCCCGATAACGCGATGATATAAAAAATCTTAAAACATAATAATAAACCGGCAGCATTGACAGCCGCCGGGTAATACTATTTGGACTTTGGTTTGTTAAAAAGCTTCAATACGTTATCCATAACGAGCATACATACAAGCGATGCCGCTATGACCGACACAACGTACAGAAGAACGTGAGAAGCGTAGCCGTATTGCCAATCAATTTTTGCGATTATCTGCCGCATCACGATCTGCATAAGATATATCGGAAAACTGATCTTTCCCAGGAACGAGACTGCCTTGTTATTGAGAAAAGACACCGATGTCGTATCGCTGAATGAAAGTGTGACTGCGACTGCCAGAAGAATAACGACAACATACGGCGATATCTCTTCAAGACCTTTGTTCGCATAAACAAGCAAAAGAATATATATCGCTGCTTCTGCTGCCATTAGAAAATAACGGTTCATCTTTTCGAGGACACCGCTTTTGCATATTTCATAGCACAGACAGCCGAGTGACAGCTCGGCTAAAGCTCTTAAAACTCCTGCGTAGAAAAAGCCGGTATCGTCGAAAACAAGATTGAGACTTCCGTCAAATCTGCGGCAGAGATACCCAAGTACAAGCAGCGAAACTGCGGGAGCTGCAATTTTGGTAAAGCTCTCTCGATACTTTATAACGATCGGAGTCAGAACAAACATCACAATAAGCATGGCGGAGATATACCACTCATGACCGAGCAAAGACTGCTGCTTGACAAGTCCCATCTGCAAAAGCAGGATATCGGGCAGAGAATTAGCCACATTGACAGCAAGTTCACCAATGTTCCAACCGTTGTGTATGAACAGATATGCAAAGGTAACTGCCACCATAAAAATATGGTACGGCATAAAAGACTTATATTTTCTCAGCATAAACGCCGCGCTGTCGGAAGCAAGCGTTTCCTTCTCATACTTCACGCGCGACAGCGATTTTGCAAAAAGGAAACCGGAAACGATGAAGAAAAACTCCACCGCCATATAGCCCTTGTTGAAGATCTCATGCTCGTAATCGACTGCATTTCCGAAGTGGTAGATAATGACGACGAGTGAAAACAAGAACTTCATCAGATCCACCTTGCCGTTGCGGGCTTTCTTCTTTTCCATGGCGTACCTCCGATCAGTTCATCACGCCGTCATCGTCCATAGGAGGACGCTCCGAACCGACAAAATTGAGGAAGTTCTCGGCAAGTACGGGACGAGAATACATTCCTGCGATGATATCGTAGTTTTCCTGAAGCCTTTCGACAGTGATCTCGGGAAGCGCCAGTATCTTCTTCGTAAGATCCTCATGACTTTTTATGTAAGCGTCGGGGATGTTCGCCATGACCTCGCGCGAACCGACATTTTCCATACAGAATACCATCTTTCCGTTCATAACGCCCTCAATATAAGGCATACCGAACGAATGGTTGAGCGAGAAGTCAACGACAGCGTCATGCTCTCTGATCTCAAGCGGACCATCGGGTGTAGGTCCCTTGTAGCAGATGTAGTCTGTCAGCTCTTCATCTACAAGCGTATCAATGAACTCATCTGCAAGATCTCCCGCTCCGTAAACATCAATAACGATGCGTTCGATATTGTTATCACGCAGATATCTGCCGTAGGAGAGCAAATTCTCGATATCGGGCTTTCTGTCCTCGCTGACACGCAGCAGATAGATACCTCTGTAAACAGGCTTCTCCTCAACGGGAAGTATATCCTCACGGGCAACCGAACGCGATGACTCGAGACAGTTTCCGAGTACGATGTGGCTCTTGTAGTTCGTAAAATTCTTTTCCTTCTCGAAGAGCTGTTTGTTGGGCTCCGTAACGAATACCGCCTTCTCGATATCGCACTTATTGAGCTCGGGTATGATATCGGGGAAAACTGTATCGAAGATCTCAACAGGGCAGTGGAAGAAATAGATCTTGTTCTTTATGCTCTCGGACGTCGCCTCATTGAGGAAGAGATGGAGAGATTCTCTCGTCGAGATGACTGTTTCGCTGTTAGTGTTCTGCATCCATTTTGTAAGCGCATAGCCTGCATACGGCTTGAGGTTGACGATATCCTTATCGTATCTGAGCCACGAGAAGAGCTTCTTTCCTCTGTATGCGTGACGTTTGAAAAGATTGACGGGACTATTTCTGTTTGCATCGTAGGTCGCCATCAGGTTAAGCGCGTAGGGCATATTCCTCGGCTTGTAGCTTTTCTTGAGAGAGAGGAGCTGAACGAGGTATCCCTTCTCAAGGAGCGCCTCTGCAAGCGAACGGGTGGCAAATACCGTGCCGCCTATACCGTAGAAATTGTATCCGATAAAAGTCACCTTGTGGCGCTGAATGCTTGCAAAATGATCGTAGATCCTGTCTATATGCTTTCCTGCCATGATATAATCGTAGTCGATCTTCTTGGGCAGTCTGCTGCGGAAGAAAGGATTTACGCTGTAATTCTCGTTGATGATCGCGTCAAGCAGCTTTCTCGGAGCTTTGATATTATACTCATTAAGCTCTTCTACCGTACAGTAAAGCTCACGCTTTACGAGATAATCATCCATATCGGGCTGGAAGAGTATAACGGGCTTGTTCATCATAGTAACGTCGAAGCCTACCGAAGAATAGTCGGTAATGAGCAGATCGCAGCGGACAAGCTCGTCCATAACGTCGATATCGGAAGCGTGCTTAAAGATGATATGCGGGTTATCGCTCTCTCCCCTGATCTCACGGATCTTATCATCGTCAAAGAACTTATGCACACACAGCACAAGATCCGTATTGGTTTTGTCAAGGTACTCCAGGAGCTTCGGCTCGGCAACTACCTTCTTGATCTTCTTCATAAAGATAGTGGTGGCCATATTGTCACCGAAATACTCTCTCCAGGTCATAAACCAGAGAATACGCTTGTTATCGCCCTTGTATTCCTTGAAGCGTCTGATAAGCTCGATGTAGCGGGGGTGGAACTCACCGTAATACATCTGATAAGGCTTGAAGTCGTGTTTCTCCTCAAAAACGGGAGCAATATCCTTGTTGTAATAAAGGAAGCGGAAGAAATTGTTGTTATACGAAACTCCTGTATAGCCGATGACCTTCATTGCAAGAGTGCCATGCTGAAGATAGATAATAGGCTTCTCAATGGAAAGATCCATATTTCTGAAAGCTATTCTTTCGGGTCTGATATCGCGGAAGCTCTGAGAAACAAAGAACATATCCGCGTTTACAAAGAGTTTCAGATGCTTGATAGTATTTCTCCATACTACCTTTTTTTTCAGTTCGTCAGGCAGCTTCCTGTAGCAAGCCTTATTCACTTTGTTAGGCTCCATAACGAAGTATTTATCTATATCATCTTCACGAGCCGCAACGTGCCGCCAGAAGTAATAGCTGTTATTATTGGAGGTCTCTCCAAGATTTTCTCCGATAAGCCAAATAAATCTACCCATTAGTACAGTTCCTTCCTGAATAATATAACCATCCACTTTATTGACATTCATATTCTATCATATTGCACCGTTCTTAACAAGTGTCAAAAACAACAAGAAATTCTCCGTTTTATACATATTTATCATCTCAAATTCAGTAAATTCACCATATAGAATTTGAACAACTGACAGAAAAACTCCCGGACCCGAAGATCCGAGAGTTTTTAAAAGAGTGTTTATTATGGAGATATTATACTGATTTAAGATCTGCAGTGCGGATCAGACCACACCCTGAGCCTTCATAGCCTCTGCAACCTTAACGAAGCCTGCGATGTTAGCGCCTGCTACGAGGTCATCACCGAGACCGTACTTGTTAGCTGCTGCGATCGAAGAATCGAAGATGTTCTTCATGATGCCCTTGAGCTTCTCATCAACCTCTTCTGCTGTCCAGTTGTAACGCATGGAGTTCTGAGACATCTCGAGACCGGAAACTGCAACGCCGCCTGCGTTAACAGCCTTGGAAGGAGCAACTACAACGCCGTTAGCCTTGAGGTATGCGATAGCCTCGTTAGATGTAGGCATATTGGAAACCTCAACGTAATACTTAACGCCATTAGCAACCATCTTCTCAGCCTCAGCCATGCCGACCTCGTTCTGAGTTGCGCAAGGCATATAGAGATCTGCCTTAACGCCCCACGGCTTCTCACCCGGGAAGAACTGTACGCCGAACTTGTCTGCGTAATCCTGTACCTTATCACGGCAGGAAGCTCTCATCTCGAGGAGGTAGTCGATCTTCTCCTTTGTATTTACGCCGTCCGGATCATAGATGTAGCCATCAGGACCGGAAAGTGTAACTACCTTTGCGCCAAGCTGTGTGAGCTTTGTAACAGTACCCCATGTTACGTTGCCGAAGCCGGAAACAACAACAGTCTTGCCTGCGACATCATCCTTGAAGTACTTGAGCATATTCTCTGTATAGTAAACTGCGCCGAAGCCTGTAGCCTCAGGACGGATGAGCGAGCCGCCGAACTGGAGTCCCTTACCTGTGAGGACGCCGGAGAACTCGTTCTTGAGACGCTTGTACTGACCGAAGAGGTAGCCTACCTCACGGCCGCCAACGCCGATATCACCTGCGGGAACGTCGAGGTTCGGGCCGATGTGACGATAAAGCTCTGTCATAAAGCTCTGGCAGAAACGCATAACCTCTGCGTCGGACTTGCCT
>ONIC01000166.1 GCA_900317815.1 uncultured Eubacteriales bacterium
CGGCCGCTCGGCCGCCGAATCAAAATATGGAATCTTCTGAAATAATCAATCGCGGCGAAAACTGTGACATATCCAAAACAAACATCGGAACTGCCCGCGGCCGCTTGGCCGCCGCTATGCTTCGCTTTTCTGCATCTCCTCACGCAGCTTTGAAATTATCCGCTTTTCAAGCCGTGAGATATATGATTGCGAGATGCCGAGCATATCGGCGACCTCCTTTTGCGTGTGCGCACCCTTTCCCGATAATCCGAAACGAAGTTCCATGATCTCCCGTTCTCTGACGGGAAGATTTGACACCGCTGTCAGAAGCACGCTGCATTCCGCCTGCTGTTCGAGCCGTGTGTTGACAGATTCGGCGTCGCTGCCGAGAATATCTCCGAGCAGAAGCTCGTTTCCGTCTCTGTCAACATTCAAAGGTTCGTCGATCGAGACTTCGTTTTTCAGCTGTGAGCTTTTCCTGAGAAACATCAGTATCTCGTTTTCAATGCACCTTGAAGCGTAGGTTGCAAGCTTGATGTTTTTCTCGGGACGAAACGTGTTGACCGCTTTTATAAGTCCGATAGTTCCGATCGAGATCAGATCCTCCGTGGAAGCGGCGCTCGATTCGAATTTTTTTGCGATGTAGACAACGAGCCGCAGGTTGTGCGTGATAAGCGGTTCTCTCGCCTGTCTGCTGTCGATCCCGTTTGATGTGCATCGGCTGATGTTCTCCATAACTCGCTGCTCTTCTTCCTTTGAAAGCGGCGGCGGGAGAGTCTCGGGACCGTTGATGTAGTAAACGTGATCGCTGCCGAAGCTCTGACCGATCGTCGTCAGCAGCGCCCTGATCGAAGAGATAAAGTCTTTCATGCGGAATATTCCTTTCAAATGATCTCGCACGGTACGAGTGCGGAAAAATCGCCCGTGATATCGCCGTCATCACACAGCGCAATGTAGACGCTTTTCGTGCAGGGCGAGTCGTCGATAAATATCTTCTCCGCTTTGAAGCAGGGGAGAATGCCTCGCCCGCCGACAGATGAAAACGGTACAAAGCGAACGCCCGAAATCTCTGTCCTGTATTGAAGCGTCGTCACTGTCTCGTATTCTGCGATCTCGGGCGGCGTGATGCTTTCGGCGCAGGCTCTTCCGATCACGATCACGGGAC
The DNA here is from genome assembly GCA_900317815.1 of uncultured Eubacteriales bacterium. GTDB lineage: Bacteria > Bacillota > Clostridia > Oscillospirales > Acutalibacteraceae > RUG592. Next base: position 1,145 of record ONIC01000166.1, read on the forward strand.
ATTGGGAGAACGGCTCGCAAAGTGAATTTCCCGTGTCGATCTTAGCTTTTACCGTGACGAACCGATCTCCCCGCCCGAGCGTCAGCGTACAAAAGGTATCGTGCGGCTTGTACCTGCCCGAGATCACGAAGAAAAGCCGGAATGCTCCGTAACAGACGGCCGAGAGCAGTATCAGCATAAGCGGCGAAATGTTCAGATATACGACGCTGTTTTTGATGACGAGAGACCTCGGAGTAAACAAAAACCATACCGCAGCCATAAGCCCGCCGAAGAAAAATGTAGCCGCAAGAAATACGGCGCAGAGCTTTGCAAACGTAGGCAGCCCTCGTCTGCCAAACGCTGCGAACACCGTTGCAGCGCCGATAAGCAGCTTTGCGGCAGTATCTATCGGCAGCGGCATCACGGGAAGCAGTATCTCCAGCGAACATAACGCCCCGAATGCGGCGCCTGCAATGAGTCTGATGAGAGTGACGTCCTCGTGCAGATAAAATGCCGCCGCCGAGAGCAGCAGAAAGTTTATTACAAGATTGATACACAGCAGTATGTCAATATAGATCGTCTGCAAGCTTCTCACCTCACTTAAAAGTATCTCATATCACATCTTAAAAAAATGTCATAATTGTTTCACACGCTTAATTTTTATTTTATCCGATAAAAGGGCGTGCTGTCGTGTGTCGGGATATTATGATGCATTGTGAGGAAAATAAGGGAGAGAGCGATTTATCGACGTTCGGAAGCAAATGAGACTGTTTTCGATCATATTCACAAATATGTAGTAATTATGAACGGAAATCAACAAGGAATTAACTTGATTTTTCGGAAAACATGTGATATTATTAAATAGGTCAGGAAGAAACGAGCAGTTTTCTTTCAATTATATGACAAATTGTTTTTCAAAGGAGTAGTTTACAATGAGCTATTTGGAAATTGAAAAGGTAGTAGGCAGAGAGATCCTCGATTCCAGAGGAAATCCGACGGTTGAGGCAGAGGTAACTCTCTTCGACGGTACAGTTGCAAGAGGCACAGCTCCTTCGGGCGCTTCCACAGGTGAGTTCGAGGCTCTCGAGCTTCGTGACGGCGACAAGTCGAGATACCTCGGCAAGGGCGTTCAGAAAGCAGTTGAGAACATCAACACGATCATCAACGACACTATCGTTGGCATGGATGCTTCCGATATCTACGCAGTAGATGCAGCTATGATCAAGGCTGACGGCACAAAGGACAAGTCGAAGCTCGGCGCTAACGCTATCCTTGCAGTTTCTATCGCAACAGCAAGAGCAGCAGCTACAGCTCTCGATATCCCGCTTTACAGATTCCTCGGCGGTATCCAGGGCACAAAGCTCCCCGTTCCGATGATGAACATCCTCAACGGCGGCGCTCACGCAGACAGTGCTGTTGATACACAGGAATTCATGATCATGCCTGTTGGCGCTCCGACATTCAAAGAGGCGCTCAGATGGTGTGCAGAGGTCTTCCACGCACTCAAGAAGCTCATCAAGGATATGGACGACGTTACGGCAGTAGGCGACGAGGGCGGCTTCGCTCCCAACAAGCTCAAGAGCGATGAAGACGCTATCGAGAAGATCCTCGAGGCTATCAAGGCAGCAGGCTTCGAGCCGGGTCGTGACTTTATGATCGCTATGGACGCTGCTTCCTCCGAGTGGAAGAGCGAAAAGGGCAAGGGCTTCTACAAGCAGCCGAAGTCCGGTAAGGAATTTACATCTGATGAGCTTATCGACCACTGGGAGTCGCTCGTTGACAAGTATCCGATCATCTCTATCGAGGACGGCCTTGATGAAGAGGACTGGGAAGGCTGGCAGAGAATGACAGCAAGAATCGGCGGCAAGGTTCAGCTCGTAGGCGACGATCTCTTTGTTACAAACACAGAGAGACTTTCCAAGGGTATTGCACTGGGCGCTGCAAACTCCATCCTCATCAAGCTCAACCAGATCGGTTCCGTTTCCGAGACTCTTGAGGCTATCAAGATGGCTCACAAGGCAGGCTACACAGCAATTTCGTCGCATCGTTCCGGTGAGACGGCAGACACAACTATCGCAGATCTCGCAGTTGCACTCAACACTTGCCAGATCAAGACAGGTGCTCCGAGCCGTTCCGAGCGTGTTGCAAAGTACAACCAGCTCCTC
>ONIC01000057.1 GCA_900317815.1 uncultured Eubacteriales bacterium
CCCCGCACCATCAGGTACGGGGAAAATATTACTCTTCAAAAAGTTCCTTCAGCTTGTTGAAAAATCCTTTTCTGCTTTGATAATTCTTCTCGCTCGACTGTCCGTCAAACTCCTGCAAAAGCTCTTTCTGACGCTTCGAAAGATTCTTCGGGACTTCGATAGTCACCTTGACATACTCGTCACCCTTGCCTCTGCCGTTCAGGCTCTGGATACCTCTGCCCTTCAGTCGGAAGCTGTCGCCGGGCTGGATTCCTTCCTTGATCGTGTACTTGACCTTTCCGTCAAGTGTCGGGACGACGACCTCCGCTCCGAGACAAGCCTGAACGAAGGTAAGCGGGAGAGTACAGTATACATCGTTGCCCTTGCGTTCGAAGATCGGATGAGGACGCACTGTGATATCTATGTAGAGATCGCCTGCAGGGCCGTGATTTATGCCTGCGTTGCCCTTTCCCGATACCGAAAGTCTCTGACCCTCGTCAACGCCTGCGGGAATATTGAATTCTTCCTCGAGCGTGTGACGTATCCTTCCCTTGCCGTCGCACTTGGGGCAGGGATTGTCTACTGTCTTGCCCTTGCCGCCGCACGCATCGCAGGCACGGGTAGTCTGAACGACACCGAAAGGTGTTCTCGAATTGATGGTCACACGTCCCGAACCGCCGCACGCAGAACACGTTTTCGGGGACGTGCCTTTTTTCGCGCCCGAACCGCCGCATTCATCGCAATTATCGATTCTCTGGTAAGAGATCTTCTTGCGGCAGCCCTTCGCAGCCTCCTCGAAGGATATGCTGCATACCGTTTCAACGTCCGAACCTCTGCGGGGAGCGTTGGGGTTTGACTGCCTTCTGCTGCCGCCGAAGCCGCCGAAAAAGCTCGAGAAGATATCGTCAACGTCAAATCCGCCGGGATATCCGCCGTAGCCGCCCGCGCCGCCTGCGCCGTAATTGGGATCTACGCCCGCATGACCAAACTGATCGTAGCGAGCCTTCTTATCCTTATCGGAAAGCACCTCATAAGCCTCGTTTACTTCCTTGAAGTTCTTCTCCGCCTCTTTATCATCGGGGTGAAGATCGGGGTGATACAGCTTTGCCTTTTTTCTGAAAGCCTTTTTTATCTCATCGTCCGACGCCGACTTATCGACGCCCAGGACCTCGTAATAATCTCTCTTGTCAGCCAAGGTTATTCCCTCCTGTAAAAAGTACAAGCCTTTCTCAGCAAAAGAGAAAGGATAACATTTCTTTTCTTATATTGGCACTCAATATGATATTCTACCCGATTTGAGCTGTAATTGCAAGACTTAAATGCAAATATAAAAAAAGAATTGCCGTTGGAGTGAGAAGCCGTAAGGCCTCCCACTCCAAGCTGCCACCTCCGCCGCGGTGCGAAGGTATTGTTCTGTGCTGCCTCTGTCAGGTCACTTTCCCGATCAGTCAACATCCTTGAAATCGGCGTCGTATACGTTGCCGCCGTCATCATTCGTGCTGCCGCCCATATCGGGAGCGCCCGTAGGCTGTGCATCGGCGCCTGCTGCTGCACCTGCTGCCTGATACATCTTTGTCGAAACTGCCTGAACTGTCTTCTCGAGATCCTCTCTTGCAGCCTTGATCTTATCGATATCATCTGTCTTGATGGCATCGCGGACATTTGCTGCCTTTGTTTCCATCTCTGTCTTGTCGGAAGCGTCGATCTTATCGCCGTTCTCCTTGATGAGCTTCTCGGCAGCATAAGCCATATTCTCAGCCGCATTCTTCTCGTCTACAGTCTCTCTGCGCTTCTTATCCTCGGCAGCGTACTTCTCTGCCTCTGCAACGGCCTTGTCGATATCCTCCTTGGACATATGAGTATCGGACTTGATCGTTACCTTCTGCTCCTTGCCTGTGCCGAGATCCTTAGCCGATACGTTTACGATACCGTTGGAGTCGATATCGAATGTTACCTCAATCTGCGGGATTCCTCTCGGAGCGGGCGCGATACCTGTAAGGAAGAAGTCGCCGAGCTTCTTGTTGTCTCTTGCAAACTCTCTCTCTCCCTGGAGAACGTTGATCTCTACCTGAGACTGATTGTCGGCAGCTGTAGAGAAGATCTGGCTCTTCTTTGTCGGGATAGTCGTATTTCTGTCAATGATCTTTGTCATAACGCCGCCCATTGTCTCAACACCGAGTGAAAGCGGAGTTACGTCGAGAAGGAGAAGACCCTCTACCTCGCCGCCGAGAACGCCTGCCTGGATAGCAGCGCCGATAGCAACGCACTCATCGGGATTGATACCCTTGAACGGCTCCTTGCCAGTAAAATTCTTAACAGCGTTGATAACTGCGGGGATCCTCGAAGAACCGCCGACCATGAGTACCTTGTCAATATCGTTGATCGAGAGCTTGGAATCGCTCAGCGCGCTCTTTACGGGACCCATTGTCTTTTCAACGAGATCTGCCGTAAGCTCATCGAACTTAGCTCTTGTAAGTGTGAGATCGAGGTGCATCGGACCGTTTTCGTCCTGCCAGATGAACGGGATATTAATAGAAGTGCTTGTAACGCCCGAAAGGTCGATCTTTGCCTTCTCTGCGGACTCCTTGAGTCTCTGCATCGTTGTTTTGTCCTTGCTGAGGTCTACGCCGTTCTCTCTTTTGAACTCTGCGATCATCCAGTCGATGATTCTCTGGTCGAAGTCGTCGCCGCCGAGACGGTTGTTACCTGCTGTTGCAAGAACCTCCTGAACGCCGTCTCCCATCTCGATAATGGATACATCGAACGTACCGCCGCCGAGGTCGTATACCATTACCTTCTGATCGTCTTCCTTGTCGATACCATAGGAAAGAGCTGCGGCTGTCGGCTCGTTGATAATTCTCTTGACATCGAGGCCTGCGATCTGACCTGCATTCTTCGTAGCCTGACGCTGAGAGTCGGTGAAGTATGCGGGGACTGTGATAACAGCCTGTGTAACAGTCTCACCGAGATATGCCTCTGCGTCAGCCTTGAGCTTCTGGAGGATCATAGCGGAGATCTGCTCGGGAGTGTAGCTCTTGTCATCGATAGTTACCCTGTAGTTTGTACCCATCTCTCTCTTGATGGAGCTTACTGTCTTCGCAGGGTTCGAAACTGCCTGACGCTTTGCGATCTGACCGACGAGACGCTCGCCCGTCTTCGAGAAGCCTACTACGGACGGAGTTGTTCTCGCGCCCTCTGCGTTAGCAATAACGACAGGCTCGCCGCCCTCGATAACTGCTACGCATGAATTCGTTGTACCTAAATCTATACCTATTGTCTTTGCCATGATAATTTCTCCTTTTTATTCTATATATTTCAGTTGGTTATCAACTGGTTATCAACATTTTGACCTGTATCAGTTGACCGTCTGTACCATTGCGTGACGGATTATCTTATCTCCGACCTTGTAGCCCTTCTGATATACAAGAGCGATCGTGTCGGACTCCAGCTCATCGCTGTCAACACTCGATATTGCGTTGTGAAACTCGGGATCGAACGTCTCGCCCACCTCGCCGAAGCTCGTGATATTGAGCTTTTCAAACGACTTTGCAAGCTGCGCTGCGATCATCTCAAGGCCCTTCCTGAATTCCTCGGGAGCGTTCCTCGAAGCGTCTATAGCTCTGTCGATATTGTCCGCGATCGGGATTATCTCGTTTATCGTATCGGAAACGGCGTTAGCGTAAATGCCTGCCTTTTCTCTCTCGGTACGCGCCCTGTAATTGGCATACTCGGCAGCCGTTCTGAGCAGCTTATCTTTTTCGGCTTCAAGAGCCTTCTGCAGCTCCTCCGTTTTATCATCTGCCGTGTCTTCCTGCTGTACAGTTTCCTGCGCATCAGTCTCCTCGGTAATATCCTCGGCGTTATTCTCGGCGATATCCTCGGCGGTCTGCCCCTCTGTTTCCTTTTCTTTGCTGTCCATACCCATTTATATCGATCCTTTCGTCTGTAACTCACTCTATCATAAGAATTTCCCGAATCAGCCTGCCCACACATTCGGCAGTGTATTCAAGCACACTCGATGCGTAAGCGTAATCGCATCGCATCGGGAGTATCGCCGTTATAAACCCGCCGCTTGCAGGCTCTATCGTGTAAGGCTGCGCTATGAAACTGTGATTTATAAGCGCTTCGTTTCCTGTATCGGATCCGATCAGTATCCGCTTGCCGCTTCTGAGCCTCAGCATAAGCGATTCAAGTTCCTCGTCGCTGTGCAGCAGTCTTGTCAAGCCTCTGACGATGTCGATATCCTCCTCGCGGTCTATCAGATTGGCTCTGCCCGCCACCGTCATACTGAATCCGCCAACCTCGCCGCACGCGTCCATGATCGCCGCAAGCACGCTCGGCACAAGCATTGCGATCTCGCCCATATTTACCGCCTGCGTCTGAACATAGGCGGGAGTGACCTGTCTGACAGGCAGCCCCTCCATATCCCGGTTGAATATCGTTTCATATATATTCACGATATCGGGCGTTATTACATAGTCGCACTTGAAAAGCTTCGTTTTTATAAGTCCCGTTGACGTTATCAGCACTGCCATACACGTCTGACGTCCCGTCTGTACGAATCGAAGCTTCCTGATCCTTGCGTTTTCGGAAAACGGAGTCGTCGTGATCGCCGCAGCGGAAAGCAGCTCTGATGTAAGCTCGCCCGCCTTTCGAAGGAGACTTTCGGGATCGTCGCTTTTCGACCTCAGCTCATCCGAGATCAGCGCCTTTACACTGCCCGAGAGAGCCTTTTTCTCCATCAGCGACTCAACGTAACAGCGGAAGCCCTCTTCGGAAGGCTTTCTGCCCGCCGACGTGTGAGGCTGAGTCAGAAGTCCCATCTCGGAAAGCTCTGCCATCTCATTTCTCACCGTAGCCGATGATACCGGGAAACCGAGTGTGTTGCATAAAAGCTTGGAGCCGACAGGCTCGCCGTTTTTGATATACTCCTCAACGACCGCCTTGAGGATCTTGAGCTTCCTCTCTCTCGTCTGCATTATGCTCACCTCTTTTTCGAATTAGCACTCTTGACTTCGGAGTGCTAATCTACTTTTTATTATACATTTATACTTAGATTTGTCAAGGGTTTTATTCAAAAAATTTTTATTAAATATTTGTTAATGGCACTTTTGCGGTTCGAGTGCTAAAAATTTGAATATGGAGTTGGGAGTGTAGAATGCGGAACTTCGTAAAATGTGCGCGATTTTATTATAGTGCGATGAAGGCTTACAATATGTATAAGCTCTCGCCGCGTCTCGAACTTTCGCATTTATTTCTATATTTCTATATAATAATATAAGTCAGGAACGCCTGCGCCTGCACCTGAGACATTCGTCATTCCGCACTGTTCCACGCTCCAAAATGCAAATTAAGGGTTCACCTCTTGACCGCGCGGCAAAATGATCTTATAATTATTCTATAAATAGTGTATTACAAAAAGAGGCGATAATTATGGCAATGCGGTCAAAAGTCAATTTCAAGTGCCCGAAATGCGGAGCGACTGTCGAGGCGGAGCAGTGGACGGCGGTCAACGGCGAAAAAAATCCTCAGCAGAAGCTAAAGATCCTTGAAGGCTCGCTTTTTAAGGCGGCCTGCAAGAACTGCGGCAACGAAAGTAAGATCGGATATCCCATGTTATATAATGATACGAAGCAGAATTATATGATCTGGCTCGTGTATGATGATGAAGAGGTCAAGCACGTCACCGATTATTTCAAGAAGAGCAAAAACGATATCATAGAAGATGAAAACGGCGAGGTGGTCGATACCGACTGCCGCCAGCGCATAGTTATGTCACCGGAGTCGCTCAGAGAGAAGATCATGATCTTCGACAGCGGACTTGACGATAAGATGATCGAGATTTTGAAGCTCGCTTACGCAAAGGAAGCGCAGCGGACGCTCCGTGACGACACCATAGCCGCCGCATTCTTCTCGAACCGTGACGGCGAAAAGCAGATAGAGATGTACACCGAAAAAGGGCGCGCTTTTGTCTCGCGTGTTTCCAAGAACATCTACGACGAGATCGAAGACAAATACGGCGGAAAAGCAAGCTATGCGGAAGACCGTGTTTATATTATTGACGACGTATGGGCACTGAACCTGCTCAGATCCATGCGGTAGCGAGCCTTACGGCGCTCAATGAACAGCGAATAACGAATAATCTGCGCGCGTCTGAAAAACGTGGGGCAAAGCTTTGGATAAGCGATAACTCCACCGCGCAATTTCACACTCCACATTCAACACTCCGCACTCAAAAAAGGGGGTCACAGCAAAATGAAAATATTGTACGCCGAAGACGAGCGGGCAATGAGCGAAGCCGTTACCGAGATACTCAAACGAAAGAATTATGTCGTTGACTCGGTTTATGACGGCGAAGAAGCGCTTGACTATATTTTATCGGGGGAGCATTACGACGGCATCATTCTTGATGTTATGATGCCGAAGCGCAGCGGTATCGAAGTACTTGAAGAGCTGCGCCGCAGAGGCAACGGAACACCCGTTCTGCTCTTAACGGCAAAATCCGAGGTAGCAGACAAGGTAGAGGGGCTCAATGCAGGCGCCGACGATTACCTTGCAAAGCCGTTCGCAATGCCCGAGCTGATCGCAAGAGTAGGTGCGCTCGTTCGCAGAAAAGGCGAGATCATTCCCGACGATCTCAAATTTGGAAACATAACACTATCCCGCACATCGTTCGAGCTGTCTACAGAGAACGGCTCAATACGGCTCTCCCGCAAGGAATACCTTATGCTCGAGATGCTGATGAAAAGTCCCGATCACCCCGTTTCGACAGAAAGCTTCATGACGAGGATCTGGGGCTACGACAGCGAAGCCGAGGTCAATGTCGTCTGGGTCTACATTTCGTACCTGAGGAAAAAGCTTGCGGCGCTCAATGCAGACGTCAGTATTTCGGCGCTGCGCGGCAGAGGCTATATCCTCGAGGAGGGAAAGCATGCTTAGGCGGCTCAAATTCAGGTTCATTCTGCTCGCCATGATCTCGATGACAGCTACGCTTATCATAGCTTTCACCGCCGTCAGCATAACTCTGCGGGCGCAGATGTCAAAAAATACCGACAGTATAATAGAAACACTTTATGAAAACGGCGGTCAGTTTTCTCTTTTCCGCCACGCGGACGAAGACAGCGGCTACAAACCGTTTATGCACTCCGAAACTCCATTCCGCACACGCTACTACGTCGCATATTTAGATTCGGCGGGAGATCTCTACAAAGCCGACTTCGCCCACATTGCCATGACGAACATCGACCTCATCAAGGAACAGACAGCTTCCATATACTCCGCAAAAAAAACGAGGGGCTATATCGGGAATTACCGCTACGGCGTATATTCGCTTGAAGACGGCATCATGATAATCGGTATCGACTGCACAGAGGACCTTCAAACTATCAATATGCTCAATATGATAACGCTCATTACTATCGCATTCTGCATTGTGATCGTGCTGATACTTCTGCTTGCTTTTTCAAACCGTGTTCTGCGTCCGTTTGAAGAAAACCGTGAGAAACAGCGCCAATTCATCACCGATGCAGGTCACGAGCTGAAAACTCCGATCGCTATCATACGATCGAACACAGAGGTACTCGAAATGACCGAGGGGGAAAGCAAGTGGCTGACAAATATCAAGCAGCAGACCGAGCGCATGAGCCGTCTTGTCAAGGGTCTGGTCGAGCTTTCCAAGATGGACGAGCAGACACTCTCTGAAAAAGAAAAGCAGCGGATCGTATTCTCGGAGATCGTCAGCAATTCGGCAGAATCGTTCCGTGTGCCCGCAGAAAGCAAGGGGATCGAGCTTAATGTCGGGATTGCACCCGATGTTTTCATCTCGGGAGACCTTGAAGACATTGTGCGTCTGACAGGTATCCTGATAGACAACGCCGTAAAATACACCGACAGCAGAAAACAGATAAACATCTCGCTGTCCTCAAAAGCAAAGAAAGCCGTGCTGAAAGTCTCGAACACCTGCGCAGGTATCGACCGCAGCAGCGTCCCGAAATTCTTTGACCGCTTTTATCGAAGCGATGAATCACGCAGCAGCGAAACGGGAGGCTACGGCATCGGACTTTCCATGGCGCAGACTATCGTCCGCAACCACAAAGGAAAAATATCCGTCTCCTACTCCGAAGACGAGATCATCACCTTCACTGTTGAACTCCCCTCTGCCTGAGCGCAGATTCTCAAATAATACAACAATACCCGAGCATTTGCCCGGGTATTGTTATTTATGAATTGAACATTACTTTTTCGTTGTTGAACAGCTTGGTCAGAATAAAGATTCCCAACGCCGAGTAAACAATATTTGCCGCTGCCGTAACTGCTATGCAGACGGGATCGAGTGAGAAGGAGAATATCTTTGCCATGCTCTCGATAGTGTTGTAGATCGGGATCAGATACCAGTAAAACTCCGTCCTCGTTTCCGTCTGATACATCGTCATAAAGCTCACGAGCATAACAACGAGCATAAGCGGCAGCACCATAGTGCCCGCCTCCTTTACGCTCTTTGCAAGCGTCGATATGATCGAGATCACTGTTATCAGGAGAAGAACCGTCGTGAGTATCAGCACAATAAGGCATACATAATCAACAGGTCCGTATACATTGGCGGAGATGCTTCCCAGTTCATCGCCCATACCCTGCATCAGCGAGGGCAGAGACATAAACGTGCCGAGGAAGCTCGACAGTCCGCCGAGCAGCGCCATCACCGACAGCGCAAGCACCTTTCCGAGTATTATCTGAGAACGGGGAACGGGAGTTATCAGCAGCGCCGCCAGCGTCCCTCTCTCCTTCTCTCCCGCAATGCTCTCGGGAGCAAGCGCTACGCATGAGGAGTAAAGCAAAACTGTTATCAGCATCGGGAGGATCATGGAAAGCATCGCACCCGCTGCGTCCTCCTCGCTCGCCACATCGTAGCCGTCGTCCTGCGACGCATTATTTATATCGAATACATTGCTGACCGATTTTTCAAGCTCATCGAGCATTGCAACGGTCACCGAATATGCGTGAGATGAGTTGATGTCCGCAGAGTCAAAGTATATCTTTACGTTCGGCGCAGAGTCTGTCTTTGAACCTCCCGCATACTCGCTCATGACGTTCTCAAACCCATCCGGAAATACAACACAAAGTGAAAGATCGCCGTCTTCGATCTGTTCCTTCGCTCGATCGACTTCGGACAATTCTATATTTTCGATCTCAAAACCCTGTTTCTCAAGCTGAGAGGCTACACTCTGAGGGATATCTACAGCAGCAGCCTTGAAAGACGATGTCTGATCCGACATCATTGAGTTAAGGCTGTTGCCCATTACGGAATATATCAGGTAAATAAGCAGACCGGGCATTATGACCGATGTAAACAGCAGTCTTTTGTCACCGAAGAAACGCGCGATCTCCTTTTTAAAAACGGTAAACGCTCCGAGCTTCATATCTCATCACCCTTCCTTTCTCTGTAGATATCGAAGAAAACATCCTCGAGCGGCTTTGACTGAGTAAGCTCCGATAAGCTGCCGCACACCGTCATTTTTCCGTCGATTATAATACCCACTCTGTCGCAGACCTTTTCGATCAGGCTGAAAATGTGAGTCGATATGATGACTGTCTTTCCGTTTCTGCGGAGCTCGAGCAAAAAGTCAGTCACGACCTTAGCTGTAATTACGTCAAGTCCGTTAGTCGGCTCATCGAAGATTATAATATCGGGATCGTGAGCGAGAGACACAACGAGCGACACCTTCTGCTTCATACCTGTTGAGAGATTTGCGACCTTGACCTGTGCAAATTTATCTATTCCGAAGCGTTCGAACAGCTCAGACTTTCGTTTTTCTCTGACATCGTCCGGTACACCGTGAAGATCCGAGAAGAAATTGAACAGATAATCGGGCGTAAAGAAATCCTCAAGCTTTACTTCGCTTGTTAAAAATCCGATCTTTCCTCTGACCTCTGCGGGCTGCTTCACTATGCTTGCGCCGTCAACTACCGCATCGCCGCTGTCGGGCTTTATGATAGTCGCAAGCATTCGCAGTGTAGTGGTCTTTCCTGCTCCGTTCGGTCCCAGAAGCCCGAAGATCTCGCCTTTGTTCGCCGAAAACGACAATCCGTCAACAGCGGTCAGAATACGCGAATCTGTCTTTTTGAGCTTCTGCTGCTTAGCGGAGAGCCTGAATGTTTTGGTTACGTTCTCTACCTTTAAAACTTCTTTCATCACATGACCTCCTCGTCACATTTTACGCTTGTAATATATGCCTGCCGAAAGTCTGACAACAGCCAGCACTATGATGACCGCGCCGAGCGTCAGGCTGACCGTCTCGCTGAAAAAGCCAGATATTACGCACACTGCCACAAGCACAAGCATACTGACAGCATACGATGTACTCATAGTTTCCTTTGCGATCGCGATATTGCGCTCGTCGGTTGTCTCTATGTAAAGCCGCCTGAGCTTCTCCTCATCCCGCAGCACGGCTGCATTTTTTAACAGCATAAAGAGATACACGCCGCACGATCCGCAGCAAAATCCCAGTGCCGTTCCCTGAGAATAGTCGTTCGCATTTTTAAACACACGTACGGATACGATTATCATGATTGAAAACAGGGCTCCGACAAGTGCGTACAGCTTTACCCTTCTTTCAAGCTTTTTTCTGAAAGCTTCCATTAAAATACCTCCTCACAAATTCTCCTCATTCTCAAAAATGAATATTTCCTCGATCGTCATATTAAAAAACTGCGCCGCCTTATGCGCCAGAACGAGCGAGGCGTTATACCTTCCGTTCTCAAGGGAAATAATCGTCTGGCGTGTGACGTTCAAAGCATCGGCAAGCTCCTGCTGTGTGACCTTTCTCCCCTTGCGCAGCTCCTGTATACGATTTTTCAAACACTCACTCCCTTTTTGAAATTTTGTAAAGTTCGCTTTACAAAATAAGTATAGCACACTTTACATTTATTGTCAAGTGCGCCCATGCGGGCGCAGGCAATTACGCGTTATTAGTTATTGTTTAGCATTACTCTTGTCCCGCGCGGGTCGGCGCATCCAATGCGCCTACTTTTTTGATATGGGTCAGTTACGTATTCTCTTGTATATTTTCATATAAGAGCGTACCCATTATAATTTTACACTAACTTATATTTTTGAGAATTTTTCGCAATTTCAGTATAGCTTCTCCTTAACTATCTCCAGCACACGCATTTCCCTCTTTATCATGATCTCATCGAATGGGTCTTCGCTGTGGTAGACTCCGTTCACCTCGATCGCCTCGTCGATATCGGCAAAGCGAAGCTCAAACCCCGCGTCCTGTTCGTAGTCGTCGAGCTCTTGAACGCCGACGCGATCGAGCGTTTCGCAGACGAAGTAGAAATTTTCCTGCTCAAAGATAGTGTCCTTGAGGTAATTGCTCCGCTGCCGCCGCATAACGCTGCCAAACTCCCTGATACTTTCGGGGATAACGGTCAAGCCGACCTCCTCTTTTATCTCCCTTATTAGCGCATCCTTCATGTCCTCGCCGCCTTCGATACCGCCGCCGGGAAACTTGTAGTACCTCTCTTTTTTGCTGTAAACAAGCGCGATCCTGCCGTCTTTTATGATAACACCGCGGGCCGACGGCCGTCTCGACACGGCAAACCCGCTCTCGTAATCATGCAGGTCAATTTCAAAAAGCCTTTTCATTTACCTTAACACCTCCCAAATCCGCCGATGTAATTGTACCACACATTGACGGAAATGTCATTATAAATGTGAAATTTCGGAAAACGAGCAAAGCTCCCCGTCACATGATGGGGAGCTTGTTACGCATATTTGCACGAGCAAATCCGTACTGCCGGCGTGCGGCGTTTAGTTACTATTCATTATTCACTTCCGACGTCAGTTCTCCACGATCCTCATACCCACTACCGTAATATCGTCATCTCTGCCGATCTTACTGCCGATCATCGCTTCGTCAATAATATCATTGACAAGTTCCTGAATATCGCCGCCCTCGAAGTCGCGCATCATCGCCCCTATCCATTCATCGCTCAGTGCAACTGCGCCGTCCGATACCATGACCGCAAGATCGCCGTCGGAAAGCTCCAGTTCATCGTGAGTCAGGCTTATGTCGGTGAGTATGCCCGCAGGCAGACTCGTCGGCTCAACACGTATTATCTTACCGCTTTTTCTGAAAAATGTTACGGGTGCGCCTGCCTTCATTATCTCTGTTAAACCGGAAAAGAGGTCTATGCAGAGTATATCGGCAGTAGCGAGCGATTCGTCGTCTGATTTAACCATCAGAGCGGAATTTGCAGCGCCGAGCGATGCATCAAAACCAAGCCCCGACTTAACCAGACGCGATATGATGCTCACCGCCATACTGCCGTCCACAGCCGCTCTTCCGCCTGTGCCCATACCGTCACTGATTATAACGATAAAACGGCCCTGTCCGTCGTTGAAATAATTGAAGCTGTCGCCGCAGAGCCTGCCGTCGGAGCAGACGTGCTGTGCCGAACCGATCTGCACATCGAGCCGAGGTCTCTCTGCAAACGAAACTCTTATGCGGTTTCCTACGGGCGATATCTGTGGGGAACAAAGCCGCCTTCCACACAGCCGTGAGATCTCACTCGTCAGGTCTCTGCGTTTTAACAGCTTCCTGTTGTCGTCTGAGAGTACAAGCTCAACTGTCAGCCTTCCGAACGTATCGCAGCGCACACTGCACTCTATCGGTGCAAAGCCGTTCATTCGAAGTGCGGCGCATATCTTCTCTGCTGCGGCTGTATCGTAACACTCGTACTTTTCAAATTCCCGCTTCAGGCTGTCGAGTATTTCGGAGAGACCCGAAAACTGTCCCGCAACAACTCCCCTGATCTGTGCCGCCCGTGCTTTTGCAGCAAGATAGCTTTTATAGCTGTCGTAATTTTCATTGACCGACTGCGCAAGTTCACCGCTCTTGCAGCATTTTTTGTTAAAGATCCGCCTTATATCGACGTCCTCCACTTCGCCTGCGCTGTCAAGGATAGGCTCCAGAGAAGAAAGTCTCCTCTCCTGCTCCTCTCTTCCGTCTTTTTCACAGAACGCCCTCATACCGCAGCGAGTGCAGTTTTCTTCTATGCTTCGTTTAAAAATACCGAACGATTCGTTTGAGTAATAGTCGCCGAGCCTGTCTGCGACCGAGCGAACCGCTTCATTGATACTCCTGACCGCCTTTGACGCAAGGTCAAGCCGCATTATGACACCACGGCGCATATCCTCGCTTTCACTGTCTCTGCTGTGAGGCGAAACAAAAAACGCGATCCTCTCGCCCCATTCTTTCGGAATAAACAGAAATATGAGCGACGCGATCACCGTCTCGTAAAACACTGCGGCGGTCTGAGTTGTAACGCCGTTTCTAAACGACATCATAACAGAGCAGAGCAAAAACGCAAGCGATGCACCTATCCTGCCTGTATACGCGAACAGACCCGCCATAAGTCCGCCGAACGAATACGACAGCGACAGGAAAGACAGCTCCTCACGGCTTATCCCGAAGACGACTCCCGCCGCTGTTCCTCCGATACAGCCTCCTGCGACCGAGCCGTAATATGCGCAGAAAAGTATTGCAGTCACGGCAAAGATCCTGCCGATCGAGATACCGCCTATCGACAGCGAATTTGCCGACAGGAGAAAAATACACCCCGTCATTATTATACAGGCTATCTGCTGCTGATCCAACGTAGTTATACCGTGCGAGCCCGCAGCAAGCGTCAGCGTCTCCCGAAGAAAGTATGCTCCCATTCCTGCGAGCATCGCTTCCAGCACACACATCACAAGCTCCGCCCGACTCCTGCCTGTTGCAAAGATAATAACTGCCCCCGAACAGAGCATCGGGCAGGCGGCGATCAGCGGCGAAAAAAGCCTGCTCTCACTTATTTTCGGCAGATCGCTGAACAGCCAGCGCAGAGCAAACACTGTCACGACAGACGCTGCGCAGCGAAAGCTTGCGCCCTTCATCAGAAGTATGTAGCCGAGCAGAGAACCTACAGACGCCGACAGCGCATTTTCATACGGCACCGCCGCTGCGAACGCCGCCCCGAACGGCACATAATCCCCAAAGACTGCGCCGCGCGAAACGAGAACGCCGCACAGAAAGTAAACGATCTGCATCAGCGCCGAACCTGTAAACTGCGATACGAACGCCCCCGCAGATGCCCTTGTTCTTTCGATCACCTTCATAATCAACTTCCCCTTTGATTTCAACTGCACGGAAATTATACCGCACGATATCCGATTATTGTGTCACAGACGGTTTGTCGTAAAGTGAAAGCGGGTGTTCATATTGATGCTTTATCGTTGATACGACAGGAGTTGATTGTCGTTTGGGCGCTGTCGGGCATTTTATTTTGTAATAATGCGAAGCAAAACGAGAGATAAAATTTTCACTAAATTTCAGAGCATATATTTGTACATCTTTTTGCCCGAAAAAGGTATAATTTCACGCGTGGTGCTGTTATAATTTATTTATACGATATTTTATCAGCTTTGGAAAAGAAAAGAAACGGTGATACTATGGATTTTACCGCCGAACAGCTTCGACGCAGCGCCGAGGTCTGGAACTATAACGGCGCAGTGCAGCTTGTGCGGGAGTGCGAACAGCTTGCACTTGAAGCGCAGCCTCTCAAAATGGCAGGCACATTTACAAGGATCGTCAGCGAGTCATACTCAAAGGCGATCATTACCACTAAGGAGATACTGACACTTCTTTACAACGGCTACCCCGAGGGCGCAATGGCGCTGTCTCGTATCCTTTACGAATCTATGGTAGTAATGCGCTTTTTGTATGTACACAGAGACAACGAGGCGCTGTTGCAAAGATACATAGATGATTTCTCCGTCAAGGTCTCGCGCGACACCATTAAGTATTACAGCTATATCCTCGAATACTCGCAGGACGAAGAGGAACTGAAGGATGCGCAGCTTCGCAAGGTCGCCGCAAGGAAAGAACACAATAAGCTCAAGGAAAAGTATTCCGAATTTCTTTCATATAATAAGCAGGGGAATTACCTGCACGACTACTGGTGGATTGGGGACGTTCTTCCGAGCCGCAGCTTCGGCGCAATACAAAACGAGATGACGCTCGAAAATCTGAAGATACTTTATGTGATCTCCTGCTACCGGGCACACTCGGGCGTAGTAGGCAATGCAGTACGCTTCGGCACTATGCTGGACGAAACGACGCTCTCAACGGGCGGCTCGCTCGACGGCTTCCAGGTGCCTTTATGCTTTTCGCTCGTATGCTTCGGCATATTGACCGAGACCATGTTCGACTGTATGGACACCGACTGCAGCAGGATCATTGAAGGAGTGGAGAAACTGATCGCGCCTTTCGAGGATTATCTTTACAGGTGATCCTTTTCTTATTTCCAAACGGTATACCATACTCCTTTGCCATAAACCAAATATATTATCGGGTCAATTTATTCATTTCAACAAAACTGCTGTGCATTTATCGTTAAAATAACACAAAAATCATCATTGTTTGATCCGTAAAAAAATTAAATAGAAATTTAGTATAAAAACTTTAACTTTTTACTTGAAATTTTGCAAAATATTGATATAATATAATTGTAAGGTTTTTACTCGAGAGGGGCAGTAGTTATGAACAAGTACATCAGAAAACTGGGATTCAGAAGTTCCGATGAAATGGAAATGAAGGTTACTATCCAGTCTATCAGAATCGCATGGGCTTACGTCATGCTTTTCCTGCTGGCTTGGGCAGTCGTTCATGCCATCAATGTTTCTGACGGAAAGAGCGCTGATCACACGGTAACATTCGTTATCATCGCTCTTATCTTCACAGCTGAGCTGCTTTATTTTGCTCTTCAGTGGTGGTACACAAAGAAGGCTGTCAACGACAGCAAGAACGAGCATCACGACATCAAGACGCTGAAGGCTAAAGGCAGAGGCAAGAACTCGTACGAGTACATCTACGAGGACGAGGACGGCAACCAGTACATTTACGAAGAGATCCCGGTTGAAGACGAAAAGTAATCAACAGAAAGCAAGCGGCAGTGCATCAGAAGCACCGCCGCTTTTTCTGGCGTCCGCGCAGGAAAAGACACCGTTTATACCTGCGCCTGCCGCTATATCGTTCCTTTAGAGATCACTCCACGCCTCTGAAATACAAACCGCGTGTAAATCGTCCCGTCGGCGATCCGCCGTTTTCGTACATTTTCAGAATCCGCCTGCATTCATCGGAAGTTTCATAAGTAAAAGCGAGTGTGAGAAAGTCAACTCCGCCTAATTCCCGCTGCTTATCGGAAATGATAAGCGGATCCGCATTAAGAAGCTCTGTACAGACTCCGTCACACATCAGCGTATGCTCTATCCCCTTTCGGTCGGTGATAGTACTCTTCCCGCCGCATTTTTTACATCCTGCTCCGTTTTTGTTCGGGCAGTTTCTCATTATCATAAGAGGAAGATGTCCGTAAGCGACTGCGCCCCTCGGAAAACTGCCGCCAAGCGCATTTATCTGAGCGCAGGTAAGCTCTATGGATACCTCCGTATCACAAAGCCCCATATCCTTCATAAATTCAATTGAATATGTGTTGAAAACATTGAGCGAGAAACCGCCGTGCACTCTCAGTCCGAGCTTGACAGCGAGCGCTGCAGTGCCGATATTTCCGCACACCACATCCGAGATGCCGCATTCGGACAGCTCTCTGAGCTTTTGTGAGACTTTATTTTCCATACCGAAAATGACGCGCGGGACCTTTACGCCGACATTGAAGCCGTCTTCTTTTAGTTTTATTATTTCGTCCGTTTTTGAAAACAACGGCACGAACACAAGCTCGCAGCGCTTAAACTCCGAGGGTATACAGCAATGTGTGAATACTGCGCGGAGCTTTGTACCGTTTGTTCTGTGAGCACGGGGCTTATCTATCGCAACGGCACAAACTTCTCTTTGCTTCGGGCAGGAGATCATACCTTCAAGCTGAGAAAGAGCGTCACGTCTCATTCTGTTGATCTCCGCGATCGGTATCGTCATACCGCTGTCTATATCGGCGGTTATTTTTTTTGCAAAAAACGGTGTGCCGCCTGTTTTTTGGAGCTGAACGCATGCCTTCTCGTCAGACAGCGGGACGCTTTTTGCCGCCTCGGCAGCTGCGCCGCAGACAGTTGCCGTAAAGTTTCCGCTCGAAGCTTTAAGAACTGACGGCTGTCCCGACTTCACGGCGAGCGTGAAGTCAACGGGTTCTGTCTGAGTCTCGTCCTTATAACCTGCACGGATCTGTGCAAGCAGCTTGCTGCTTGCAGAGGTAACATCATCCTTCGAGCGTGTGCCGAACATATTTCTTCCAAGCTCGCCCTTGTAGTATCCGTTGGTAAATCCGCTTCGTGAGAAAACGGAACGCAGTTCACCGAGCGTCACATCATCGGCGTACCCCTTATCGGCTGCTTGTCTGCATGCCCTGACCGCCTGTGCGACATATTCGGGGCGCTTCATTCTTCCCTCGATCTTTGCGCTCGTCACTCCTATCTCGGAAAGCTCCCTCAAATCATTTATAATGCAGTTGTCTTTAAGGCTGAGGTCGTGACCCGTGCCGCCCTTTACCGAAAAGGGCAGTCTGCACGGCTGAGCGCATCTGCCTCTGTTGCCGCTCCTGCCGCCGAGCATAGCCGAAAGATAACACTGTCCCGACACGCACATACACAGCGCACCGTGAACGAATACCTCTGTCTCGACAGGACAGCTTTTTACTACCTCTTCGATCTCGCGCCTGTTCATCTCTCTTGCAAGCACAACACGCTCGAAACCTTTTTCATATAGAAATCTTGCGCCCTCGGGCGTATGAACGGTCATCTGAGTAGACGCATGGAGAGAAGCGTCGGGACAAGCCTTTTTGATAAACATTGCAAGCCCCCAGTCCTGAACGATAAAGGCATCGGCGCCGAGCCGATATGCCTTGACAGCTTCCTCAAGCGCGCCCCGGATCTCGTCATCCGACACAAGAGTATTTACTGCGGTATGCAGCTTTACGTTATGTATCCGACAGTACTGTGCAGCACGTCTCAGCTCATCATCTCCGAAATTATCGGCATAAGCCCGTGCGCTGAACTGTCTCAGACCGATATACACCGCATCAGCGCCCGAGCGAACCGCTGCCGTCAGCGCATCGAGCGACCCGCAGGGAGCGAGAACCTCTATTTTATTCGTATCGTTTTCACTTGTATTTGCGCCCACTAAGTCCACTCCCTTTTAATTTGAAAACAAGACCCCTTTGCGAGAGGTCTTGTCGTTTTTTGCATATTATATTATTATAGATCAGTCTTCATCGTCAAACGATCTGTCTTCAAAGAAGCTCATGATATCATCGGCTGTATCGGCGCTTTCGGAAAATGCATCGCCGCCCCAAATTCCCTTCACGGGAGCTGTTTCCTGCTTACTTTCTTTTTTTTTGCCTTTATTTTTCTTTCTTGTAAAGAGCGTTTCTTTTTCCTTTGACGAGACGGGCGAAGAAACGGGTGATGCGTGAGATACAGCGGCTTTCGCAGGCTCGTTTATCTGAGGAGTAAAAACTTCTCTATCCGATGCCATTTCGGGCGCAAGAACAGGCTCCTTCGCTGTGTCTGCCTTCTCGGAAACGCCGTCGGAGATCTGAGCCTTCAGTTTCTCGATCTCGGCTTTGAGCTGCTCGTTTTCTTTTCTTGCCTCATCAAGCTGCTGACGGACTGCTCCCGTATCCTTGAGATAATCCTTGATCTGACCTCTCATGCTCGTACCATCGCCGACTGCCTTCATATAGCGATCGCAGTAATCCATTGCTACAAACAGCGAGACCTCGGTCATATTTCTCGTCGGCATAGCGTCCGAGAGCGTCTTGATATTGCGTTCAACACGCTCCGCTACGCTTTCGATGTAAGACTTGTCGTCATCAGATGTAAGCGTCAGGTTATAATTCAGTATCTTTATAGCGTGCTTAGCCACATTATTCACGTCCTTTATAAAAAATTTGTAGAATTTTGATGTACTTGACTTTATTATACAACACAATACGCATAATTACAAGTTAATTTTCTGAAAGAAAATGGAATAACTTCCGCACAAGTACAGCATTGCTCACGGCATCAAGTTTTTGACATAAAGCGTATCTGTTGTTGATAGCTGCGCATTATTCTCCAAAATTAGCGAAAAATTGAACATTTTATATCAAAAAACTATTTAAAACAACAAATTTGCCTATTGTTTTTTCTTTTGCTATGTAGTATAATTAGACCATACCCGCTTGAGGGCAGTTTTGGGTCTTTGCCGCTTTTGGGCGGCTGATTATCAATATAAATATATTTTTGGAGGCATTACCATGAACTACAATTTATCTGTTGAACAGGCAAAAGAGCTCATCTCGGCAAAGCTTTCGCATAATATGGGCGTTGCCGCAAAGGACGCGACTGACGAACATTTTTACAAGGCTACTGCGCTTGTGCTTCGTGACCTTATGGGTTCGGGCTACAAGGAATTCAATGAAACGGCGCTCGCTCAGAAAAGAAAGATCGTCTACTACCTCTGCATGGAGTTCCTTCTCGGACGCTCTCTGAAGAACAATGTCTGTAATCTCGGTCTCGAGGACACTTTCGGTAAGGCTCTCGAGAGCTTTGGAACATCTCTTGAAAAGATCTACGATCAGGAACCTGACGCAGGACTCGGAAACGGCGGTCTCGGCAGACTCGCAGCCTGCTTCCTTGACGGTCTTGCATCGCAGGGCTATGTGTCTATGGGCTATTCTCTCAGATACGAAATGGGTATCTTCCGTCAGAGTCTCGTTGACGGCTGGCAGACAGAGCTTCCCGACAACTGGCTTCCCGGCGGCAGCGTGTGGCTCCAGTCACACCCCGACAAGGCAATGCCCGTTCGCTTCAACGGCAGCGTTGAGGAAACATGGGGCGACGGAAAGTGTACGGTAAAGCTCGTAAATCCCGTAACGGTTATGGCTGTTCCTTATGATATGTATATTTCCGGCGCCGACGGAAAAGGTATCAGCAGACTCCGTCTCTGGGCAGCAAAAGCAGAAAACATTGATATGAACCTCTTTAACGAGGGTCACATCATGAGAGCTATGGAACAGAAGGCTATGGCAGAGGCCATCACTCAGGTCCTTTATCCCGGAGATAACCACGCCGAGGGCAAGAGTCTGCGTCTTAATCAGCAGTACTTCCTCGTTTCCGCTACCGTTCAGGATATCGTGCGCCGTCACCTCCTCTATAATGGCAATGATATGAAGACTCTCCCTGACTGGGTAACGATCCACATGAACGACACACATCCCGTGCTTGCGGTCCCCGAGCTTATGCGTATAATCATGGACGACTACGGCTACGGATGGGACGAGGCCTGGGACATCGTATCGAGAACGATCGCCTACACGAACCACACCGTTATGCGTGAGGCTCTTGAGTGCTGGGGCGAGGATATGTTCCGCACGAAGCTTCCGAGAATCTATCAGATCGTATCCGAACTCAACCGCCGCTACTGCGAGTCGCTCCACGCAAAGGGCATAGACGGCTACCAGGTCGGCAGAATGGCTATCATCAACGACGGCGTTGTCAAGATGGCAAATCTCGCCGTTATGGCAAGCTACAAGGTAAACGGCGTTTCTGCTCTCCACAGCCAGATCCTCAAGGACACCGTTTTCAACGATTTCTATAAGGTAACTCCCGAAAAGTTCACAAACGTCACGAACGGTATCGCTCACAGAAGATGGCTGTGTCAGTCCAACCCTAAGCTCTCGGGACTCATCACCGAGCTTATCGGCGACGGCTACAAGACGGACGCTTCACAGCTTACCGGTCTTATGAAATATACAACAGACTCCTCCGTTCTGGACAGACTCGCCGCTATCAAGCGTGAGAACAAGATCAAGATGGCAGAGTACATCAAGGAACACAACGGCGTTATCGTTGATCCCGACTCGATCTTCGACGTTCAGGTAAAGCGTCTGCATGAGTACAAGCGCCAGCTTATGAATGCGCTCCACATTCTCTCGGTCGCTCAGTATCTGCGCGAAAATCCGAACGCAAGCTTCACACCGAAAACGTACATCTTCGGCGCAAAGGCAGCTCCCGGCTACTACTTCGCCAAGGAGATAATCCAGTTCATCGTCAAGATGACCGAGCGCATCAACAACGATCCCGTTCTCAGCAACAAACTCAAGGTCGTATATCTTGAGGATTACCGTGTAACTGTCGCAGAGAAGCTCATGCCCGCTTCCGAGATCAGCGAACAGATCTCCCTCGCAGGAACAGAGGCTTCCGGTACTTCCAACATGAAGTTTATGATAAACGGTGCTCTCACGCTCGGCACGCTCGACGGCGCAAATGTTGAGATCCACGACTCCGTAGGCTCGGCGAATATGTTCCTCTTCGGTCTGACGACTCCCGAGGTAACACGCCTTAAAGCAAACGGCTACAACCCGATGGATTACTACGTCAATAACCCGACGATCAAGAAGGCTATCGACGAGCTCAACTCCACGGGCTTCAATCACATCGCAAAGAACCTCACAGAGCAGGATCCTTACATGGTACTTGCAGACTTCGCAGATTATGCGCAGGCTCAGAAGCGAGCAAGCGATATGTATCTTGACAAGAAGGCATGGAACACATCCTCGCTCATCAACATCGCAAACTCAGGCATCTTCGCAGCAGACCGCTCGATCAGAGACTACGCCGAAGGCATCTGGGGACTCAAGCCCGTTGAATAAATCACAATTAAACGCAAGGAGCAGGGTCATGTGCCCTGCTCCGTTTCACATATCTTTTAAACTCATTTTGTAAAAACTACGAATTTACAATTTGTTCACAAATAGCTATTGACAAAATTCGAAGAATGGTATAATATAGGTATCAATAAATCACTCGACAGTGATCGGGCGATTTGAACAATCGAATATTGATTTTGGTGGGGACTGTCAAATTGATAGTCCCATTTTCTGTACTTTTTGAAATAATCTTCACTAAAATCGTATTCATATTATCGGTATCAGATGTTTATTAAGTTATACTGCATTTATATTACAGCGTGTAACTATGTAAAAAGTAAATAATTTTCTTGGTGGGGGCTGTCAAATCTGACGGCCATTTTTTATACTTTTTGAAAGGCAGATTGTATAACTATTCTTTGGTTATCCCTCGGCTTATTGTCGAGTAAGATATATATAAATTCAATACATTTAGGATAGTTTTCTATCCCGAACGCTTGAGGAGGTCATATTATGTTAGCAACATTATTACCAATCGTTATTCCCGCAGTTATCATCATAGTGGTACTTGTAGTATTCCTGTGTATGATCTACAGAGTAGCCGATATTGACAAGGCGCTCATCATCACAGGCGGCAAGGAGCCGATCATCAAGGTATCGGGCGGATCTTTTGTAATCCCGATCTTCCGCAAGGCTCAGTACTTTGATCTTTGTATGCTGACCGTTACCGCCGACAAAGACGAGGTCAAGACAAAAACCTCTGTTCCGATCATCATTGACTGGACGGCTCAGATCAGACCCGATACAGAAAATCTCGACAACCTGAAGAAAGCGATCATCTCCTTCAAGGAGCGCGGTCAGGAAGGCATCAAAAACGACGTGAGACTGACACTGACGGGCGCTGTCCGCGATATCGTAGCATCAATGACGCCTGAGGAAGTCCTCCGCGATAAGGTCATCTTCGCCGAGAACGTAAAGAAGATCGTTGCAGACGAGATGGTAAATATGGGTATGGAGCTTGTATCGCTGAATATCCAGGACATCACAGACAACAACCAGTACTACGACAACATCGCCGCTCTTGATATGGAAGACAAACGCCGTGAGGCTGAAAACAAGAGAAGCGTCGTAGATCAGGCAGTCCGCACACAGAAGGCGGAATCCGAGCAGATAGCATCTCAGAACGAGCTTGCTTCGCAGCTTGCAGTTGCAGAGAAGCAGAGAGACAACAGCCTGAAAATCGCAGGCTTCAAGGCAGAGACCGACAAGGCAGACGCCGACGCAGCTATTGCGGGCGAACTTCAGAGCACGATCCGCCGTCAGGAGGTCGCAGAACAGCAGGGTCGCATCAAGGTAGTCGAGCAGGAGCAGGCCAACCTTGCGGCTATCAAAGAAAAGGAAGTCATAAAGACAAGAGCCGAAGCGGAGAAGCAGAAGAACCAGATCGACGCAGAAGCTCAGGCGAATGTTCGTATGATCAGCGCAGATGCATCCGTTCAGGTCGCAGAGCGTGAAGCAAACGCAGTCAAGATCACAGCAGACGCTACGGCAGAGAAGACACGCAAGGAAGGTAACGCAGTAGCAGACGTAACGAAGCTCAAGGGTATTGCAGACGCCGAGGTCATCCGCCAGAAGGGTCTTGCAGAAGCCGAGGTCGAAAAGCAGAAGCTGATCGCAAAGGCCGAAGGTGAAAGAGCGCTCGCTGAGGCAAGAGCATCCAACGAGAAGGTCAACTTCGAGATCGAAAAGATCAAGATCGAGACGGAAGCCCGCATCACCATCGCCACAAAGACAGCCGAGATCATGGCAAACATCGGAAAGAACGCAGAGTTCGTCAATATCGGCGGAAACGGTCCGAGCAACGGTACAGGCAATGTTCTCATCGACACATTGTCGAGCGTGCCCGAGCTGATGAAGAAGCTTGACGTCGAAAATCAAGCGCTCAACGGCAGATCGTACAACGACGAGCTGAGAAACCTTGTATCAAGCATTGCTGAGCCTGCCAAGGGTCTGCTCTCGAACACAACTAACACAACTATCAATCAGTGCGACCACGCGCCCGAGCTGCCCGAGACAAAGTAAGAACAGCAGGACGAAACACATCAATTGGAAATACCGGGAGGAAAAAATGAATAACAGTGTAAGAAACGGAAACACTGCCCGGTTTGGAAGGTATTAAACGAAAGAAAACGCACCGCCGTAAGAAAAGCTGCGGCGGCGCATCGTGAAAGGAGGAAGAGAAATGATCTGGATAATACTTTTGATAGTGCTCGTTTTTATCGGTATGATAGGCGGGTACAAAAAACAGGGTGAGGGTTACTCGGCAGGGCGTGGATTATTCAGGAGAAGCGAGTATGATCTTGACGAGAAGAACAACGATATCTCCGACTATGAACCTTGGGAGTACAAAGACATCAGGAAGTAAGATTGCTTATTACATCAGCCCATAAAAGACTAATGACGATAGTTACCGCCGCATTTTGTTACCTCTTTCTGTGCCGGGCGATCGGGGCTGTATCATAACAGTAAAGGAGCTGTCGCAGATCACACTGCGGCAGCCCTTTGACAAAACAAAGCATAGACCGGGCAGCCATTTCAGGAACTGCCCGGCATTTTATTTGGTGCGATACTCTACAGCACGTTGTTTTGTACTGTTCATCCGATCGGCTTGCCGATCTTGTCATTGCCGCTCATGCCTGCACTGACTCTTAAAACGGAAAGCGCGTCGTTCGACGTTATCAGACCGTCTTCGTCAACGTCTGCGAGCTTCTTGTTGTCGGGTGTTTCTGCTTCAAGTCCTGCGCTGAGTCTCAGAACGATAAGCGCATCGCTCGATGTGATCTGGCCATCGCCGTCAAGATCTCCGTATGTGTGCTTCGTATCGTCCGGATCGGGATCCGTATTATTGTCAGCGCCAAGCTTCACTATCACATATCCCTCTGCGGAAACTGCGTCAAGCTGCGTCATGACGCCTTCATTATCGACAAAGACCTCTGTACTGCCGACCGCAGGAAGTCTTACTTCATAGCCCTCTGCGCCGTTGTAACGCGCGCTCTCTATATAATCATCGGCAGATATCGTGATGTTACAGTATTGCTCATGATCGCCGTTTCTGATGAGCAGTGCATGAACATTCTCTCCCGTTGCGGCATGGTCGCTCGTCTCGGCGGAAATGTCAAATTCATAGCCCCTGTCGGGCGAACGCTCCGCCGAAATGCTGACGATAACGCCGCTTTCCGTATCGGCCTGATAACGGCTGACAGGCTTTTTTTCGGGATCGGAGAGGTCGAAGCTCTCCCCTGTTGCGAGGTCTTCAAATGTCCAGCCGTAAAGATCGGCAAGCTCATAAAATTCATCCGAGTACCCCAACGCGCCGCTAAAGAAGCGGTTTGCACGGATAGTAATGCCATCGACTACGCCGAGATGTACCACGCCATCGGCGGAATCCGCCGTGCGCTTCCCGCCGATATCGGGGACGCCGTCAGCCGATTTGAAAGGAGTCTCGTGATCTTTGTCTATCGCAGACGCCTTGAACGTGTACGTCTTGAGCGCCTCATCATTGACACAGACCGCCAGATCGAAATGAACACGCGGCGGGAAAACTACTTCCCTAAGCTCATGACAATCCGACAGTACGCCGCCCCATATCATTCCGACACGACTCGGGAACTCAAACGATGTAAGTCCGCACTCAGAAAGCGCGCTGCGGCCGACGATTTCGACCGATTCGGGCAGCGTGAGCGTTTTCAGGTTATGCGCTCCGAAGAATGCGTATTCCGTAAGATA
The DNA here is from genome assembly GCA_900317815.1 of uncultured Eubacteriales bacterium. Taxonomy (GTDB): domain Bacteria; phylum Bacillota; class Clostridia; order Oscillospirales; family Acutalibacteraceae; genus RUG592. The sequence goes on from ONIC01000057.1 coordinate 25,444, forward strand.
TGTGATGTCAGTCTCGCCGCTCAGATCAAGCTCCTCACGGTCATCGCCCGCTTCATATCCGACAATGTGCAGAAGCTCGGGCAATTCTATATTCTCGATAACGGCGCTGCGGTCACGGAAGATCATTCGCTGATAAAGCACGCCGTCTCTGACGTAAAGCGCAGGATTTTCCTCCGTTACCTTAATGTCGGTCAGTGAAGGACAGTTCGAGAATATACCGGGGCGAAGCGCCTGAACAGAATCCGTATAGCTGTCGAAGGATTCGAGATTTTCACGGTACCACTCGGGGCAGCCGAGTTTCTTGCTCTGTATTTCGGCAGTCTTCAGCGCTTTGCAGCCGAAAAAGGCTCTCTCGCCGATGTCATCGAGTGACGCAGGGAGCGTGACGCTTTCGAGCGAGGTGCAGTTCATGAAGGCGCAACTGCCTATCCTCTTGAGCGAGCTTGGCAGCACGATATTCTTGAGCGAACTGCAGTCCACAAATGCCTCATTTGCAATGACCTCAACGCCGTCTGCAAGCGTGACCGATTCGAGCGCAGTGCAGTCACCGAAGCCCCCTGCTTCCTGACCGAAACCGATATAGAGAGTTTTGAGCGCTGTGCAGCCTGCAAACGCCTGATCCTCGACCGATCTCGTGTTGTAGCCGGGGATATCGGGATCAATATAGTCGGATAAAGACACCGACTCAAGCGAAGTGCAGTTGTAAAAGGCTCTTGCGCCGACATGACGAACCGAGGACGGTATCTGAGCCGATGTGAGCTTTTTGCAGTCGGTGAAAGCGTAAGCTCCGATAGATTCCGTAAACTCGGATATCGGAGCCGCGCCCGTCCTCGTTTTCGGACAGAAGATCAGTTTCCTTCCGTTTTCAGTATCATATTCACTATTCGTATATACAACGCCGTTTTCGGAGAAATAGCCGAAAATATGACCGCTCTCGACGTTCATGCTTTCGAGATACTCATTATAATTGAGGGAGCGGCAGAGCGGATACTCCGCAAGTACGATGTAATAAAGATCACGGAAGCCGTCGTAAATAAGAGTCTCGTTACTTTTCAGCGTAAACTCGCTGTCGGTTTTCTGCCGGGGATATACAAACAGCGTCGCTTCACTGCATGATGTCACCTCATCATTCGTCTCGACAAGTCCCTCGTGAACAACGAAAAGAACACCGTCGTGCGAGCTGAAATTCTGCGGCTGACCATCGATCTTTTCAACGGTAACGTCCTTCAACGAGACGGCAAGTTCGGTAAAGTTATAGCCGAGCAGCCACTGATTGAGAAGTCCCGTACTGCTGCTGTTTGAGCAGTTGCTGTCAACGACAACGTGCTCCGTCTCGGCGATAAGCGCATCGGGAATGAGCGTCTGACCGCCCGAGGTCGACCAATCGGGCGTATCACTGAGTTTAAAACTGAGCGTTTTCGTTTCCTGCGAATAGCTCCAGTCCGTATCGTATATCGTGCCGGATGTAAATGACTGCTGTTTATCGTCATCGAGATCTACGGTTACAGCGTCTGCTGACTGCGGGAGTGTTGCAAACATGAGCATGAGGCTCAGAATCATCGAAGTAATGCGTTTTGTCGCTTTCATATGGAAGCTCCTTTCAAAGTAAAGTCATTGACTGAATAACACGTTTGCAGCTGAACTGAAAATTGCGCCCGTTTTTTTTTTAAGTTTTTCGTCTTATCAATATGCTTTCTTTCCGACATTTCCCAAGGTCGGAAGGTCGAGACTGTATCTGAGTATTTCAAGCGAATCCGCCGAAGTAACAGATCCGTCGCAGTCGGCATCGGCAAGAACAGACTGCTTGACTGTCGGATCGACAAGTCCGAGACTCATTCTAAGAACTGTCAGCGCATCTGCGGAGGTCATAGAAAGGTCTTCATTGAGGTCGCCGATCAGACCGTAGCTCTCCTCTTCGAGATCGGGTTCTTCATCGAAGTCCCTTGCATTTCCGATAGTTGTTGCGATGATCCATATATCGCCGCTTGCTTTGAATTCACCTGAACGGTTTCCTTTTCCGTCGTCGATGATAAAGCTGTACTCACCGCTTATTTCGAACGAGTACTCATACCAGCCGTCGTTGTCATCATCGGACATTACAGCTCCGTCGGGGTCGGGGTTTACGTCTCCCATGAAGTAGATAACAGGAGCTGCATCTGTTCCCGATGCCAGCATAAGATGAACTGTTGCTTTGTTCGGGTTCGGCTCGGGCTCAGGCTCGGGCTCGGGTTCGGGCTCAGGTTCGGGCTCGGGTTCGGGCTCGGGTTCGGGCTCGGGTTCGGGCTCGGGCTCGGGCTCGGGTTCGGGCTCGGGTTCGGGCTCGGGTTCGGGTTCGGGCTCGGGCTCGGGTTCGGGTTCAGGCTCGGGTTCGGGCTCAGGCTCGGGCTCGGAGCTTTTTGCTGTCATCTCGACATTGGCAAAAGCAAAGTTGTTGTCCGAATAGTTGTTTGTATCGAAATAAAAGCGCACTTGAGATGCGTCTGTTACATCGAGCGAATACGCTTGATTAACCATGTCGCCCGAAAGATCTATCTCGTCATAAGCAACATTGTCCTTAGTGATAGTAAGCTTAGCATTCGAAGCATTTGAAGAGTCGATATGTCCGATCAGGAAAGCGAGCTTATCTACATTTTCGACATTGAACTGGGTATATGTGTAACGGTCGCCGCCCTTGAACACAACGCCCTGATCGAACGACTCTCCGCCCATAGTGAACGTCTCGAGCTTATCCTCGCCGTTATAGCTCGCAGTACCCTTTCCGTTGAACGCAGCGTCGATAAACTCTGCGCTGCTCTCATATTCGGGAACAATGTGTTTCAATCTGATCTTCTTGGAATCGACCTTCACATCGCCTATCGCATAGCTCTTGCCCGAATAATTATCTGTGTCTATATAGAGACGTACAATGCTTACATCGGAAACATCGAGAGAGATATCCTTGAGGTTCATATTCGGAGTAAGCTCTATCTCCTTTTCGCCGATGCCGTCAAGATAGATCGTAAGCTTGCCGTTATACATTCCCGTATTATCGACATGACCGAGCGTGAATTCGAGTGTATCGACATTTTCTACATTGAACTGAGTATATGTATAGCGGTCGCCGCCGTTAAAGGTAATACCTTCATAGTATGTCCTGCCGTTGAGCTTAAAAAATTCGGTCTTTTCCTCGCCGAGATACTTTGTAACGCCCTTGCTGTTAAAAGCCCCATTCACAAAATCGGACGACATCTCATACTCGGGGATCATAGGCGAACGTCTTGCTTTTTTTTCATCGATCCTGATATCTGCAACAGCGTAGCTCTTTCCCGAGTAATTCGACGTATCGAGATAAATACGAACGACGGATATTTCGGATACATCGAGCGTTATATCCTTGAGATTCATTGACGGTGTGAGCTTCAGTTCCTCTTCGCCGATACCATCAAGATAGATCGTCATAGTGCCGTCATACAAACCCGTATCATCGACATGACCGAGAGTAAAGCTGAGCTTATCGACATTTTCCACATTAAACTGCGCGTAAGCATATCGGTCGCCTCCGTTTAAAACGAGGCCCTGATAATATGTCCTGCCGTTGAGCTTGAAGAAGTCGGTCTTGGCTTCACCGTTATACTTTGTAATGCCCTTGCAGTTGAATGCCGACTCCGCAAACAGATCGGAGGTCTCGTAATCGGGCGCCGAGAAAACAGTTGACGGAGTTTTGCCGTCTGCCTTGACATCACCGATACCATAAGATTTTCCCGAGTAGTTGTCGGTATCCACATAAATTCGGATTACCGATGCATCGGAAACATCGAGCTTATAGCTTCGCAGGTTCATATCCGATGACAGCTTGATCTCCTCCTCGCCGAGGCCGTCGAGATAGATCGTCATAATACCGCCGTACATACCCGTATTATCAATATGACCGATAGTAAATTCAAGCTTATCGACGTTTTCAACATTGAACTGAGTATACGCATAGCGGTCACTGCCGTTGAAAGTGATACCCTGGTAATACTTCCTGCCGTTCATGCTGAAAAATTCCGTTTTCGATTCGGCGGTATATTTTGTAATGCCCTTGTTATTGAAGGCTGTGTTGATAAATTTCTCGCTCGTATCGTAATCGGGTACGGAACAAGTCATAGCGGGAGTCTCGCCGTCAATATAAATGTCGCCGATGCCGTATGATTTGCCCGAGTAATTTCCTGTGTCGATATCGAAACGTATAACAGATGCACCCGAGACATCGATCGTATAATCGCGGAGGTTCATATTTGACGTGAGCTTGATCTCCTCTTCACCGAGGCCGTCGAGACTTATCGTCAGAGTTCCGTCATAAAGTCCCGTATCGTCTATATGACCTACAGTAAACTTTACCGTTTGGATATCCTCGGTCGAAAATTCGGCTCTTGCGTATCTGTCTCCGCCGTTGAAGACAAGACCCTGATAGAAAGTTCTTCCGTTCATTTTAAAGCTTTCCGCAGCCGTATCGGCATTGTAGATCTTCAGTCCCTTTGTGTCGGCAGCCGTTGCCGCGAAGTCCGAAAAGCGTGAAGTATCAGCCGAAGCGGTAACAAACACGCCGTCGGGAGCACTGATCGGCTTGTCAAGGCATACAGCGCCCGTCATAAGAAGCGCCGCGCACAGCACTGCCGTACATTTTTGAAATAACCGTTTTTTCATTGCCAGCATTCCTCCATGATCGTAGATATCGGATCCGATCGTCCCCGCACATTGTGCGGTACATCATATTCCTGAATTGATTTTATCACACAATAAAAACGGTGTCAACGCTTCGGCGGGCAAGTGCCCGCGGCATATACGCGAAATTCGTTTATCGTATGCATCACCTTTTGTGCCGCGAACTTACTGCTTTGATATCTGCGGCGTACC
>ONIC01000190.1 GCA_900317815.1 uncultured Eubacteriales bacterium
AAAAAGATGCAAGCAAGATGAGTGCACCACAGGCACTTCCTTCGGTCGCTCAGTTCGTAGAACGTGATTTATTCAGTGGCTCCTTAAGGCGTGTAGCTCTTGAATTTGCCCTTGCCGTTGTCTGTGATAGAGTAAGCGTTCTTTCCGTCGGGGATCGCTCCGCATTCCCAAACTGAGTATGCGGGATCGTCCTTGGATTCTTCTACCGTCATGTTCCACTGTGTTCTGTGGAGGGAAACGTTCGTCCAGCCTGTGGGAAGATCAACGTAGCTGTACTTGGCATTGTCGTCCGATTCGTCGGACTTTGTCATCTCAACGGTTTCCTTTGTGTCGTTGTTCATAAGCCACAGCTTGCAGCCGTCATGGAAGATCCAGCCTGCGCTGTTTACTGCGTAGAAAATATTTCCCGAGGGAGTGGGAGCGGGAGTCGGTGTCGGATCGGGCTCGCCGCTGCCGCCGAATGTGAAGGTCTGACCCGTGCGGTTGCCTGCATCGCTCATACCTACAGATGTTCTGAGTACGAAGAGAGCGTCGTTCGATGTGATGCTTGTGTCGTTGTCAACGTCTGCCTGCGCCTGCTGTGCGGGAGTGAAGCTCGTGGTGATGCCCGTTGAGAAACGGAGAATCTCGAGCGCATCGTCGGAAGCGATGCTGCTGTCGGAGTTGATGTCTCCGTACATAAGAGTAACGCCGTTGGGATCTACAAGCTTCTTCTGTGCTGCGTCATAGATCGAGACCTGCGCGGGGATCGTCATGCCCGCAGTTTCAAACTTGGCGTTGCCGCCCTGAGCGTTCGTGATGATAACGGAGCCTTTCCCTACAGGAATATCGGAGGGGACTTCGTAAACGTAGAGACCCTTCTCTGCGTCGTATTCCATCTTTGTGCCCGGCCACTGACCGTCGTGTGCGACCTGAACCTTTCTGCCGTTGTCATCGATGTACTCATAGTAGCCGTATGCGAATACGTTCGGATAATTTGTCGCGGAGTTGTCGTAGTAAACGTATACGCCGCTGTGGTCGACGGCTTCCTTCGTGTAGGTGTGCGTCTCTTCTGCGGTCTTGTCGCCGTCTGAAGCCTTGGCAGTTACTGTAACGGTGCTGCCGGGTGCAGCGTATGCGCCGACATCTATTGTAACTTCTCCGTTAAAAGCAGTTTCGGCGCCGCCGTTGATCGAGTATGTGCCCGATGCTGCGTTCTCGAGTGAGAGCGTGACCGGATATGTGTCCTGTCTGAACGTTTCGTCCTCAGCCGAGAAGAGAACCTTCGGAGATGTGGATGCGTCCTTATAGACAACTGCAACGCCGCTGTCACCGATAGTACCGCTGATCTTGCCGTCTGCGACTGTGAATGTGTTGCCTGTTATAGCGTCTGCATAGTCGCCGTCCTTCATATCGCTCGAATTTACGGAAACTTCGGAGGTGTCCCCGAGGTTTACGAGCACGATACCGCTGTCGCCTCTCTGAACGGCAACGATGTCGCCGTCTGCGTAGATCTCATCGTCCGTTCCGATAAACTTATTGTGGAAGCGGTTGATCTCGGAAACGACGGTGCTCTTCCAGGAAGTGTCGCCCGCAAGACCCATAAGCTCATTCGGACGGGCAAAGTAGAGCGAATGAGATTTTGCTCTCGACGCAACGACCGCCCACGCCTTTGCGATATCCTCGTTCGAAATGCCTGCTGTGTTGCCGAAGCCGCCCGAACCCGAGTTGCCCATATATGTATCGTGCGACTCCGCCCAGAGGACAAAGTGCGAGGGATCGTCGTCCTTATATGAATACTGCTGACCGACGAGCAGCTTGTCGGGCTTTTTCTTTACTACGTTGTAAAGAGTGATGTCGCCTGCCTTGTTGTCGGTGAGGTTGATGTACTGAGTGTAATCGAGGGTGCTTCTGCCCTTTCCTGCGGAGTTTAGCATCTCACCGTAGATGAAAAGCTCGTTGCCCTTTGATTCGGCGTACTCGTTGGCAGCGCCGATAACATTCGGCCAGAAATCGGAGCCGAACTCGCCGTCTGCGGGAGTCTCTATGTGCTTTGCAGCGTCGAAACGGAAGCCGTCAACGCCGCAGTCGATGCACTCCTGAAGCAGGGAAATAACTCTGCTCTGAACGAAGGGATCGCCTGTGTTGAGGTCGGGCAGATAATCAAGCTCGCCCTGTACGAGCCACTCGAGGCGGCTGTCCTCAACGCCCCTTTTGAGCTGATGGAAATACTGGGAGGAGCCCTTGTAAAGATCCGGCTCATACTTTTTGATGCTGTGGCTGTACGTCAGATAAACGTTGCCGCTCTCGTTTGCCATGTGGTTGGAAACGATGTCGCATATGATCTTGATACCGTACTTGTCGGCCTCGTCGCAAAGTGCGATAAGCTCGTCCTTTGTGCCGACCCAGCTGTTCTCCGTAGCTACAGTGAAGGAAAGAGGCTGATAAAGCTTCCACCACTGACCCTCGCCGTTGAGCCACTCTCCGAAGTCCTTCGGCTGCTGAACGGGGGAAGTCTGAACCGCCGTGTAGCCTGCTGCCGCTATCTCGGGGAGGTTTTCCCTGATCGTGTTGAAAGACCAGTCAAAGCAGTGGAGAATAACACCGTCTGCCGCTTTTGAAGCAAGACCGTAGTCCTCCGCCGCAGCGGATGCGTCAACAGAACCCGCCGCAGCCGCTGTTGACAAGACCATTGCCGCCGCAAGCGCCGCACTTAGAATTTTTTTCTTCATAAAAGATCCTCCTTGTGTTTTATTACAGACGGTCACAAGAAAGTGTTGAACACACATAAACGAACCGCTGCTTATCTTACGGGAACCGCCGATCTGTTCACACCCTTACGGGCTCAGAGCCAATCTTTCCTGCGGGTACGTTCGATGCCGTTGCCTGCGGCAGATCGAACCCCTTTGCGATATTGACACTCGCTTTAATCAGTGTCTCCCTAAAACATTCATATATATTATACAGCTTTTTCGGAAATATTTCATTGATATTTTTTATGAATTTTTATGTGTTTTTTTGTGACAACCGTATAAGCAGCGTGAACGCTTGCATTTTATCGGATGTTTCGCAGCGGTGATCTTTGTCTGTACCAATGTGAGCCGTATCTGTCAGTGACAATGCGATCCTGCAAAGGAACTAAGGAGCCACTGAATAAATCACGTTCTACGAACTGAGCACTCATCTTGCTTGCATCTTTTCGTCATATTGCACTCAACTCCCTTGA
>ONIC01000038.1 GCA_900317815.1 uncultured Eubacteriales bacterium
CAACAGAACAAGCATGCCGACAGATTGAAAGCTCTGAGAATGAAACGAAATATATGGGTGGCGGTATCGGCTGTTTTGTTCTGCCTGAAGGCACGTATAATATCGGTATGACCGAGTATTTCTATCATCACGAAACGAAGAAATTGTCAAATTACGAATCGGACATACCAATGAAATTGGAGGTGGCGAAATAATGCAGATCTCTGTAGTTGGAACACAAGATTTTGAAGATATTCAAAATAAGCTGAAAAATCGGTAAGAGCATTACACATCACTGCCATTACTCTGATTGTATTGATATTTGCAGTGGTTATCATCAAGTATATAATTTTCTTTACCCCCTAAGGAGTCAGATATGAATCCCATGCGCAGCCTCTTTCGCAAGCGCAGTATGATATCGAATCACTCAATATTATGCCGTTTAACAGTGATCTGACCGTAGCTGCTCAGGAGGTACTCTTTGCAAATAGTGATAAAAAATCGGCAGAGTTTGATTTTATCTCTCCCGAAAACAACAGAGTATTGGTAAGGGCAGAGGTGTATGTCGGGAAAGATATACTTGACAGTAAGCCAGTCGAAAAAACATTTCATAAACTTATATATAAAAACGATGACAGTCTTGTTCGTATCGGGGATACAGGCTGGTTGCGCCCCGGAGAAATCTTAAAAAATTTAAGATTTGATGAACTTCCGAATCGTTCCTGCCAAATAACGATACACTACACGGCTGTAAATCCGCTGAATGAAAAGGTAAATGCAGGCAGCTTTGATGTAAATACAATGCTGTATGTAGTCGATTTCAAGGGTAATATGCTCAATGAAAACGGCGAGTGGGTGAATGTGAAATACTAGGAATCGAATTAATAGTGTCTATATTGTGTTTATACAAGAAAGGTTTTTCAGTGAAAATTGCTCGGACTAAACTCCGGGCAATTTTCTGCCTATTTATGTGAGGAGGTGAGTAATATATGACTCGCATAAAAGATATCATCGTCAGTATAGGTGGCGACACGACTAATCTTCAGACTGCGTTAAGACAGGTCAACACCAACATTAGAAACACATAAACGCAGCTTAAAGATGTAGAACGGCTTATAAGACTTGATACTACAATCACAAAATTTGTCGCCCCAAAATAGAGACTTTTGAAACAGGCTGTGTATGACACAAAGGATATGCTCGATACTCTTAAATGAGCAAGCAAGGATGCTGAAAAACAAATTTCAACAAAAAGGATCATCTCTGGATTCTGTACGAATGAAAGCGATTGTACTTAAAAAGCCGACAAATGGCACCGTTATTATCCCTTCCGATATCGCTATATACCCGGCCAGGCTGGGTGCTCGTTCGGGTGAAAGCGTTCGGTATGAACCATTCCGAGGCGATAATTCATGAATTTGAGATAAGCAAAGTCAACGGAAAGATTGTTGTAAAACTATAAAAAGGCAGTGATACTATGATAATCAACACAGGTATGAGAACGGACATTCCCGCATTTTACTCAGAGTGGCTGATGAACAGGATACGAGAGGGCTATGCGCTGGTGAGAAACCCATATCGTCCCGATTATGTGACACGATATGAGCTTTCATCCGATGTGGTAGACTGTCTTGCCTTCTGTACGAAAAACCCAGAGCCTATGATGAAACACTTACATGAGCTTGAACGATTTCATCAGTATTGGTTCGTCACGATCACGCCATACGGCAAAGAGATCGAGCCAAATGTGCCGCCGAAGGAAGACGTTATGCAGAGCCTTATTTCGCTGTCAATGTCGGTCGGTATAGACTGCATCGGCTGGAGGTACGATCCGATCTTTATCGACGATACATACACGATAGAACGTCATGTATCGGACTTCGAGCAGATGTGCAAAACACTTTCGGGATATACAAAGGTATGTGTTATCAGCTTTATTGACCTTTACGAAAAGGTAAAGCGAAATTTTCCACAGGCTCGGGCCATGACTCGGGAGGAGCGTATTTTGATTGGAAAGGCGTTTGTCGGGATCGGCAGCCGCTGGGGTATCACGATAAAAGCCTGTGCGGAGGGGAAAGAGCTTGCTCCTTACGGGGTGGACTGCGGCGGCTGTATGACGAAGGAGACATTTGAAGCGGCAGTCGGCAGTAGGCTGAACGTGCCGAAAAGGAAATCGCAGAGAGCGGAGTGCGCCTGCGTTCTCGGAACGGACATAGGTGCATACGACACCTGCGGTCATTTCTGCAAATACTGCTACGCAAATTGCAACAGAGAAAACGTCAGGCGCAATATGCAGATCCACGATCCAAACTCACCCCTGCTAATAGGCAAGCTTCAAGAGAGCGAAGTCGTTCATCCGGCAAAGCAGGAACGCTGGACGGACGATCAGCTTACGTTATTTTAGTATGCAATAATAGCCCTATAAAGCAAGCATACCATTCACATGCTCTATAGGGCTTTCCTACCGGCTCGGAGTTTTTAAATACTCTTTAAGTTAGGAATATTCTTCTCGGAGCTTCTTTAAAAACAGCTCTGCAATGGGAGAGAAGATCTGGTATTTTTTCCAGATTATGTACATCTTAGTTTCAAGGCGAGGTGTTATTGGGCGAAAGCAGAGACCGCTCTGATCGCTCGTATCTATCAGTTTATCGAATGTCAAAAGATACCCAAGCCCCTCACGCACAAACACAGACCCGTTGTACGAAAGATTGAAGGTTCCCGCAAAGTTCAGCCTGTCGATGTTTTCGCCACACCAGCGCGGAAAATCAACATTTATCGACTGTTCAGAACAAAACAGCGGCAGTCCGTACAAATCTTCAAATGTAATCTCCTTTTTCTCGGCAAGCGAACTGTCACGCCGCATGATAAGCCCCCATACGTCGCTTTCAGGGATAGTGAGATAGTTGTACTTTGAAAGATTTGGCGGCTCGACTATAACCGCAAGATCAAGAAGCCCCCTGTCGAGTCTTTCAGCAACAGGCTCGGTGTCTCCGCTGAAAACATGAAAGACAAAATTCGGGTACTGCTCCTTAAACTCCTTTATCTCCCGTGCGAGGTGCTTTATCTGAATGCTCTCCGCACAGCCGATATGAATCTCACCGCCCGTTATGTTGTCAATCTGGCTGAATTCTTCCGCGGTTTTATCGACCATCGCAAGAATATCCTCCGCTCGTTTTCTCAAAAGCATACCCGTATCTGTAAGTTGCATGCTCTTGTTTGTCCTCACAAAAAGCGAATGCCCGAGTTCTTCTTCGAGCTTTTTTATCTCCTTTGATAACGACGGCTGCGAGACGTGCAGTTGCTGTGCCGCTCTCGTCATGTTTTCTTCTCTTGCTATTTCCATAAAGTATCGCAAAACTCGTATCTCCATATCGACACCTCCGCTGTCTCTATTATCTCACATTTTGTTATTCTTGTAAAGAATCACAAGCGATAATTAATAGGTATTTTACATTTTAAGATCAATATGTTATACTTATAACAGACAAAAGCCAGAGGTGATATCATGGCGAATGCAACGGATGAAAAAGCGGTGATAACAGAGAATCTGACAGATATCGGACTTGACAGCAGTAGTATTTCACGATGCATTGATATGCTCGAAAAAGGTATGTACTCCGATCTGGAGAGGTTTCTTTTGATCTACCGCAGAGACCTTCTTGAAAGCGTTCACGAGTACAACAAGCGCATTGACTGCCTTGACTATTTCACCTACAAATTAAAACAACGGAGGTAAAGCGAAATGAAAAACGAAGAACTGGTACTCACGATAGAATGGGATAAGACTTTTCCGAAGTCCGATAAGGTCGATCACAGCAAGGTGACATTCCACAACCGCTATGGCATTACGCTTGCGGCAGATATGTACACGCCGAAAAATGCAGAGGGAAAGCTTCCTGCGATAGCTGTAAGCGGTCCGTTCGGCGCGGTCAAGGAGCAGTGCAGTGGACTGTATGCTCAGACGCTTGCAGAAAGAGGCTTTCTGACGATAGCGTTCGACCCTTCCTATACGGGCGAGAGCGGCGGTACTCCGAGATACGTTGCGTCTCCAGATATCAACACGGAGGATTTCTGCGCTGCGGTAGATTTTCTTTCCGTTCAGGAAAATGTTGACCCCGAGCGTATCGGTATTCTCGGTATCTGCGGCTGGGGCGGCATGGCGATAAATGCAGCTGCAATGGATACACGCATTAAGGCAACGGTAGCTTCCACAATGTACGACATGACAAGAGTGAACGCAAATGGCTACTTTGACAGTGAGGACAGCGAAGAAAAGCGTTATGAAAAGAAAGCTGCCATGAACTCTCAGCGCATCAAAGATTACGAGTCGGGCGAATATGAGCTTGGCGGCGGTGTAGTAGATCCGCTCCCCGATAACGCTCCGTATTTTGTGGTTGATTACCACGACTATTACAAAACACCGCGCGGATATCACGCCCGTTCGCTCAATTCAAACGGCGGATGGAACATTACCTCGTCACTGTCGTTTATCAATATGCCTATCCTCGCTTATGCTCACGAGATACGCTCGGCAGTCCTCGTGATGCACGGCGAAAAGGCGCATTCACGTTATATGGGTGAGGATGCTTTCAAAAAGCTCACGGGCGACAACAAGGAACTGCTTATCATTCCCGGCGCTTCGCACACAGACCTTTACGACGGCGGAAAAGATAAGGTCATTCCGTTTGACAAGCTCGAAGCGTTTTACAGTGAGAATTTGAAGTGATGAACGCAATTAAAAAAATGGATTTTCAAGCGCATTGACGCTTCTACTTTTATAGCTATAAGCAATGTTTCCGAAACTATCGGAATAAACAGCAGCGTTTCGCTTAATAATACTAATTTCAAATTAAATGCTTTAATTTGAAATGCTCGTGCTGCGCACGCTGATGCCGCGCAAAGAGCGTCATCCTGTCTCATACAAACTCAATTAAAAAGCTTTTAAAGCTTTTTAATTGAGTTTAGTATAAGGTCGGAAAGAAAAATAACGGGGCATGACGTTAGTCTGTCATGCCCCGGAGTAATTATTTCGGAGAAGTCATATTTCGTAATATGGCTTCTTATTTTTGTCGTTTTCGGTGGTATTGTCTGCGATTTTTCTGTGTAATGATTTTTATTCCCTTGCAAGTATGTACTTCCTGCTGAACATTCCGTAGCTCTCGATAAAGATTGGACTGCGCTTATTCTTTAGTGTGTCAGGGTAAGAGTGATTGTACATCTGCGACTGCGCCGTTTCTATGACGGATACGGCGATATTGGAGTAGTGGTCGGATGCACTTATCAGAATGTCTGAGATCGTCACGCCAAGCTCGGGGCGGCACTTTCCGCTGCGAAGCCGCTCAATGTGCTTCGATCTTATAGCGGCGGTGAGACCGCGATGACTTCTTCAAGCGGCTCGACCTTTTTCGCGCCATTTTTGTCGTACTCAAAGAGTATTTTCAGCGCCGACTGGATTCCTGATTTTGCGGTCAGGCTCATTTCACACGCCTTTTCTCTACACTGCGACACGGCGAGCCGAGGGGACGAAATAAGCTTTCGTTGAGCCATACCGCCTGTTCCTTGTCATTGCCGTCTGGTATTATCTTGTTTGCAAGCTTCACGAGCGACTGAGAAAAGGGCAGAAGTATCATCGTTGTGACGATGTTGAAAACGGAATGAATGAACGCTATCTCAACGGGATTTATAGCGTTATCTATGAAAGCAAATCCGATAAGCGCCTGTCTTGAATAGAATACTGTTAGGCAGATCACCTTTATTTACATAAGTTGCTTTTGCTTTGTTATATTTATATAAATAAATATCGAAAAGATGTTTGATAACGTTACAACTGGATTACAAGTAAATAAATTTTTTGTTATTATTACACTGGAGAATTAAAATACCGTTTTTGTGACGTTTGTGTGCTACCCGTTTGGTATAATTCTATAAAAGGACATTTATGTCAAATATCGACAGACAGTGAGTGAGTTTTCAATAAACAGAGGAACTGCACGGAATGACAACTCGGATCAGAGAAGATTTCGATGCCGAGACGCTGACTGTAAGCTATCCCGACTGAAAGAAGACCGAAAAGAAGCTCGATGAAACAGGCTCTACTGTTATCGGCATCTTCGCTGCAGCGTTCCGCTTTCGTCAAACGACAAGATGGTCAGGGCTATCGCATACGCATTATACTCACTACGGTATTTTGGGTAATATTCCCGGTATACCGCAGCAGTAAAAGTGTTTTGACAAATCAGCTCATGAAAGGAGTTTTCAAATAATGAAGAAAAAAATCACTGCTCGTTCTTCTCTTAGCGGTGACTATGACGGTTACATCGGTAGCCTGCACCGGTGAGACAAGCACAGCGGGTGGAACGGTCACAGTTCCGGGCAACGGAATGTGGGCGGATTCAAGTATCAGGGGCGATGTGACTGCCGAGTCGGAAATGCGTCTTCAAGACGATTTTGCAGCGGCAGCAAATAAGGATTATCTTTTAGAACTTGCAGCATCGACCGATGAAGACGTTGCAACAGGCTCTTTTAAGATAATGCAGTGGGAGGTCAATAACCAATGCATGGAGCTTTTTGACGATGCTTCTATAAACAGCAAGCACGCTGTAGAGTTTAGAGAATTTTCTGATCTCGCAAGGGACTACGATCTTCGTAATTCCCAGGGAATTGAGCCGCTAAAGCCCTATCTTGAAGCGATAACAAGCATAGATGAGCTTATCTCTTTTGAGAAGGACCTTCAAATAATCCGTTCGGAATGACGATGATAGTTGGTTTGAGGTCGTACGTTCATAAGGAAACATCGGATGTGTCGATCGGCGGTCTGTTATTGGGAACGCTGATCGTATTTGTAGGCGGCGCTCTGGTCATATCTATGCTTGTGTTCAGAAAGAGAGAACTGG
>ONIC01000167.1 GCA_900317815.1 uncultured Eubacteriales bacterium
AGTCTCAGCCGCATGGGTTTCGGAAGAGAAGGAAATGCCGCAGGGCGCTTGACCTGAGTTATATCATTATCTGTTTCAAGCAGCGCCGACGCAAGTCTCTCGAAGCCCTCGCGCGTATCGCAGACACTCGTCATCGCAAGCGCATAAGTCGGGTACGCCATTTCAAGCTCGATCATATACTCCTCTCTGAGACGGCGCTGAAGCTCGACTCCCGTGATGTTCGTGCCGCTCGTCGAGATCACGATCTTTCCCTTGTCAAAGGAGTAAAAGCCGTTATCCTGAGGAGTATCTCCCCCATGGCACAGCACACGCAGCTTTTTTAGCTTCTTCGTTTCTTTCGAAAACCACGAGAGCAAAGATTCGTAAGAGGCAAACTCCCGCTTTGAATTGGCAAGGAAATCGAAACAGGCGTCCATAGACGACATCAGTATGTAAGAAGGACTGCTCGTTTCGAAAATGCCGAGACAGCGCTCGAAACGCTCGGAACTGACAAGCTCTCCGTTCACAAAAGCCGCCGCTGTCTGAGTAAGTGAGGGCAGCGTTTTGTGCAGGCTCGATATAACGATATCGGCGCCGCTCCTTATCGGCTCTCCCCGTTTTCCGAAGGTGCAAAACGGCAGATGCGCTCCGTGCGCGCTGTCAACGATCAGAACCGCTCCCTTTTCGTGACAGATCTGCGCGATCGTCTCTATATCGCTGACAACTCCCTCGTATGTCGGTGAAGTGATGATGACCGCCTTTGCGTTCATACAATCCTCAAGAGCCGCGCGGACACTTTCGGGCGAAATGCTGCCGCACACTCCGAGCGGAGTCATGGGCGGATAGACGAACCGGACATCGAGTTCGGACAAAGCGCACGCATTATATACCGACTTGTGGCAGTTGCGTGCGGCGATCACGGTATCTCCCCTGTGAACAACGGACGAGACCGCAGAAAGTATGCCGCAGGTGCTGCCGTTTACAATCATATAGGCGTGTTCGCTCCCATAGAGTTTCGCCGCTTTTTCGCTTGCCCGTCTGAGTATCCCCGAAGCCTGATGAAGGTCGTCAAACCCGTCTATCTCCGTAATATCAATACCGTAAGGCAGTCCCTCCCCAAGCATCCCGCAGTTGCGCTTGTGACCCGGCATGTGCATCGGGTAGGCGTTTGAGCCCGTGTAGCATTCAAGAGTTGAGTAAAGTCCGTTCGGTGTCAGATATTTCATAAAACCATCCTTTTTTTGCAGATGAGTGTCAGGCGCGGATCATGTATTTTACGCGTCAGTTGAACAGCGCATTTCCCGCCGCTTCGAAAAAGCCTGTGAGAGCGTCGGTCAGTACGGGATTTGTTTTCACCGTTATACTGTCGTCGGAAATATCGGCGGAGATGATGTCGAGAGATATAAGCTCGCCGTACCCCGAAAGCTCGGGCAGCTCCATTCCGAAATGTGTCGGAATATGCAGAGCAGGTTCATCCGCCGAAATATAAGCCGACTTTATTTCAAGCGCTGTCCTCTCAAAAATAAGCTTCAGAACAGATTCCGGCACAGGCAGCTTGCCGACAGTCGCATTATCTATGCCCGCAACAAATTCCCCGTCGCCGCTTTCGAGCTTACAGTCGGCAGCGATATCAAACGACACGCTCCCTTTTTTTACACGAAGATAGCAGCGTCCCGTGTCTCCCTCTTTCAGATCTATGTAAAGATCGGTCAATATGAAGCTGTCCTTTGTGTCGTCAACGCTATCGTTTGACTGCTCGATAAGGTAAGCCGCGAAGTCGTTGAGTTCCTTCTCCGATATGGTGTACTCGCTGTCTGTGACAACGCCCTTCAGCAGGTCGTAAGGCAGTTGAGAGGACGGCTGCGCCGTGAATACGCCGCCGTTCACTTCCTCAACGGCAAGCCTGAAGCATATCAGTCCGAGCAGCACCGCAAAAAGCGCGATAACAGCGAGCGTCATAAAAAATTTCTTTATCCTTTTTATACAGATCACCCGATCTTATTTAAATTCGACGATCGTTACTCCCGATTCTCCTTCTCCGTAAACGCCGAGGCGGAAGGACTTGACAAACTTGCACTTTTTCAGGTACTTATGCACCTCTGTTCTGAGAACGCCGGTACCCTTGCCGTGAATGATCGTCATCTGATTTATGTTCGTAAGAAGCGCAGAATCTATCGACAGTTCAAGCTGCATTATCGCCTCCTGCGCCGTCATTCCCCGAAGATCTACCTCCGTTATGGCCTTAACATCGTAATTGCTGCGTTTAAGCGCCCGGGAGCCGCTTTGCAGATAACTCTGCGGCGACTTTTTCTTGCTTTCGATCAGCCTGAGATTTTCGAGCGGAACACGCATCTGCATTATACCCGCCTGCACGAGTACCTTCCCCGATTTGTCGGGAAGCTCGAGAACGGTCGCATTCTTGTCGATATCGAACACCAGTACCTCGTCCCCGACTTTGAGCTTACGGGGGAGTACGTATCCCTCGTTAGTCCGCTTTGAAACAGGGTCGGCAGTCTTTTCAAGCTCCTTGATCTTGCTTTTGAGCGCCGCTTTATCCGAAGCGTCCGACTCCGCCTTCTTTCTTGTCGCTTCTATCTCGTCAAGCAGCGACAAAGCCTGAGCGCGCGTCTTCGTCATAAGCTCCTGAGCCTGCATCTGCGCCTGACGGATCTCGTTTTCCGCCTGCCTTCTTACTTCAGCCAGCTCCTCTTCCGCCTTGCGCTGAGCCTTTAAAGCCTTGCGCCGTGCATTCTCCGCAGCCTGTTCCTTTTTCAGAAGCTCCTGACGCTGTATATCGAGCGCGGATACAACATTTTCAAATTCACGGCTCTCCGTGGAAACAAGCTCCTGCGCGCGCTCGACAAGAGCAGACTCCATACCGAGCCTGCGCGAGATAGCAAACGCATTTGAACGACCCGGCACACCGATCAGGAGTTTATATGTAGGACGCAGTGTAGATACGTCAAATTCGCAGCTTCCGTTTTCAACGCCGTCCGTGCGAAGTGCAAACGATTTCAGCTCGGCATAGTGTGTGGTGCAGGCGATCTTTGCGCCCTTTCTGCGAAGCTCCTCAAGTATCGCGGTAGCAAGCGCCGCACCCTCGATCGGGTCTGTGCCTGCGCCAAGCTCGTCAAGCAGCACAAGACTTTTGTTTGTGCATTTTTTTAATATATCTATAGTGTTTGTGATATGAGCTGAGAAGGTAGACAGCGACTGCTCGATACTCTGCTCGTCTCCTATGTCTGCAAATACACAGTCGAAAACACTCAGACGGCTGTTATCGTAAGCAGGTATCATAAATCCGCACTCCGCCATAAGTGTCAGAAGTCCGATCAGCTTGAGCGAGACAGTTTTGCCGCCCGTATTCGGACCTGTGATTATGAGCGTGTCAAATGTATCTCCGAGGGTCACGTCGGACGCCACTACCTTCTCGGGATCGATCAACGGATGACGCGCCTTTTTAAGCTCAATGATGCCGTCACGGTTCATGACGGGCAGGCTTGCCTTCATCTTGTAAGCAAGCTCCGCCTTCGCAAAGATCACATTCAGTTCGACCGCAGCATTGTAACTGTTTATTATAAGCCCTGCGTGTTCTGCGGTCTCGGCGCTGAGCTGCCAGAGTATGCGCGCGATCTCGTCAAGTTCCTTTGATTCGAGTACCTTTATCTCGTTGTTCGCCTCTACTACCGCCATCGGCTCGACAAATATCGTCTGACCGCTGCCCGATGTATCGTGTACAAGTCCGGGGACGTTTCCACGGCACTCCGCCTTGACAGGGACAACGAAACGGCCGTTCCTCATCGTGATTATACTCTCCTGCAAATACTTCTGCACAACGCTCGAACGTATCATTTTGTCGAGCTGGTCACGAGCCTTCGAGCTGGTCATTCGTATCTTGCGTCTGATCGCCGCAAGCTCGGCAGATGCTTGATCTGCGATCTCGTCCTCGGAGATTATTGCTCCCGTTATCTTGTCTTCAAGATACTTGGACGGCACGAGTGCGTCAAACAGCATATCGAGAGAGGTTTTTGTGCCCTGCGAGCGCTTGCGCCAGTCCTTCAGAGATCTGACAGCGTGAAGTACCCGCGCGATCTCCAGCAGCTCCGTTGCAGAAAGCGACGCGCCTGTTTTTGCTCGTCTGAGCGACTCGGTAACGTCAGACAGCCCTCCGAACGACGGTGAGCCGAAACGTCCCGACAAAGAATGTGCATCGTTCGTCTCTGTCAGACGTTTATTGACCGTATCGAGATTTTTTGACGGAGTGAGCGCAAGCATCATTTCCCGAGCGCCGTCGCAGCTCGTAAGATCGGCTGCTTTTTTTAATATTTTGTCAAGCTCCAGCGGCTTTGTGTGCAAAAGTGCGCGGGAGTCTGTTTTTATCTCATTGTTCATAGTCATATTTCCTTGTTGCAGATGATGCGGCATATTTTTTCACATCATTGTGATACGCCGCCTCTGATCGTTTTATAAAATTCAAGAGTTTTGAAATTCCTGTCAAGCTGACAGATAACGTATTCCTCGGCAGCCTTTTCAAGTATGGGAAGCGACCGTTCCGACAAAGAGAAGGAGAAAAGCTTGTCAAATTCGGAGTAGATACAGTGACGCATAGCCGTCGTAACACCGAGTCCCGTAACTATCCTGTGATTTTTTGCAACACCTGCGCAGTCGCCGCATAAAAGCTCTCCGTCGGCGGGTATAAACGACATCGCGGGATGCTCGTATGCTGCGCAGCCGCTGCAGCAGATAAGGTTCGGCATAAAGCCGCAAAGTGACATCAGCCGCAGCTCGTATGCCGCCTTGACGAGAGCGGGCGGACGCTTATCCTTGCACAGCAGATAGAGCGAATTGAGCGTCAGCCTGAGAGGCTCCTCCGAAAATCCCCCCTCACTGACCAGCTCTCCCACAAGCTCGCAGAAATACTGCGCCAAAGCCAGCTTTTCAAGATCCGACCGCAGCTCTATAAAGATCTCCTTCGCATGAGCCTCATCAACCGTGAAGCGTTCGTTTCTTTTGTAGAAAACAAACTGTGAGTAAGTCAGAAGCCCCGTCGCCGTGCTTTTCGGATTTTTTATATTTTTCGCGCCCGCCGCATAGGCGCTCACTACCCCGTTATCCCTTGTCAGAACCGTTATCACCTTGTCCGATTCCTTGACGATCCGCTCTCTGATAACTATTCCGTCCGTCGTTATCTTCATAGACAGTCTCCCTTGCGTGCTTGGCGGCGGTATACCTGAGATAGTCGGCAACGCTGCCGCTTGCGGTAAATGCGCTCCATGCGCTCTTTTCATCCTCCGAGTTCAAATAACGATCCGATCGATCCGCTGCTTTCATAATTCAAGATCTCCCTTTTGAATAATATCGGCGTTGTCGCCCGATGATATTATTATACGTCGGAACGCGGGAGAATATTTCATATTTTTGTCAGGGTCGATCCGCAGGCGATCACATCACGAATGTTGCGCAGCGTGATAAAGTTTTCATGTATTCTTTTAAGGACACAGATTAAAGATGGGCACTCAGCGTTCAAAGTGCGAACCAAACCGCGGCTTCGTTGTATCCTTAGTCAAAATTAGAGGGATCGAAGCCCAGCGAGCGCAGGATATCCTCACGGTCACGCCAGTTTTCCTTGACCTTTACCCACAGGCGCAGATTGATGCGGCAGCCGAAAAACCGCTCCATATCCTCTCTGGCGTATGTGCCGATCTTTTTGAGCATAGAGCCGTTTTTGCCTATCAGGATTCCCTTGTGACCTGCACGTTCGCAGTAGATGGTCGCATCAACGTCAGTCACGTCGCTGCCATCACGCTGTTTAAATCTCTCTACGACGACCGCTGCGCCGTGCGGTATCTCTTTATCGGTAAGCCTCAATATCTTCTCGCGTACTATCTCGCCTGCAAGAACTCTGTCGGGCTGATCCGTGAGCGCGTCGTCGTCAAAGAAATGTCTGCACTCGTCTGCCTGCTTTTCGAGCACCTTCAGCAGATCGTTTATGCCGCTGCCCGTCTGAGCCGATACGGGGACGATATCATCAAAATCGTACTCCTGTGAATATGCCGCAAGCTTTTCCATCAGCGCCGATTTGTCAGACAGCTTGTCGATCTTGTTGAGCGCCAGCACAGCGGGGATATGCTGAGCCTTGAAACGCTCCATCAGCTGCTTTTCGGTGTCTCCCGGCAGGCGGTCGCACTCCGCTACGAGCAGACAGGCGTCAACTCCGCCGACCGACTCCTTAACCGAGCGCACCATGTATTCCCCGAGACTGTTGTGCGGCTTATGAAGACCCGGCGTGTCGATAAAGACAAGCTGTGTATCGCCGTGATTATATACGCCGATGATGCGGTTTCTCGTGGTCTGCGGTTTTGAGGATACTATCGTGATCTTCTGACCGAGTATTTTGTTGAGTATCGACGACTTTCCGACGTTCGGTCTGCCGACGATAGCGATAAATGCCGATTTTTCTGTGGACATACTTTTCCCTGCCTTTTTTTGCGCCG
Organism: uncultured Eubacteriales bacterium; assembly: GCA_900317815.1. Classification (GTDB taxonomy): domain Bacteria; phylum Bacillota; class Clostridia; order Oscillospirales; family Acutalibacteraceae; genus RUG592. The sequence continues at coordinate 6,474 of ONIC01000167.1, forward strand.
CGGCCAAGCAGCGTTCAGTTTTCGAAACGATGGTATACAAATCTATTTTACATTATATCACAAGTTTCGCAAATATACAATTATAATTTAATGCCTTGTGTGATCTTACACTCGTCATTGATCTTTGCGGCAAGTGTCCTGTCCGAGCCGAGGAGCATATTACACAAAAAGTCCTTTGGGCGTGCAGAGTTATTTCTCAACGGAAAAGTTAAAACGCACTTGATAAAATCGACACGATATGATAAAATGATACGGGATAACTCCAAATCTCGCAGGATATGCTTTGATTTGAAATTTCTGTTATAGGAGATGTTAAAACAATGAACTCTAACGAAAAGCAAGAGCTTCAGATCCTTGCGACCAAAGCAAGAATCTACGCATTAGAGGGCATTTTCAATGCCAAGTCGGGACACCCGGGCGGTTCGCTTTCGGCAGCCGATATCTACACATATATTTACTACAAAGAGCTTAATGTAGATCCCGCAAACCCCGATATGCCGGACAGAGACCGTTTCGTACTCTCGAAGGGTCACTGCTGCCCGTCGCTCTACGCCGTGCTCGCTATGAAGGGCTTCTTCCCCGTTGAAGAGCTGCCCAAACTCCGCAAGGTAGGCGCAATGCTCCAGGGTCACCCCGATATGAAGGGTACTCCCGGCATCGATATGAGCTCGGGTTCGCTCGGTCAGGGTATCTCCGCAGCGTGCGGTATGGCTTTGGCAGGTAAGATAGATAACAAGAATTACAGAGTATACACGCTCCTCGGTGACGGCGAGTGCGAAGAAGGTCAGGTCTGGGAGGCGCTCATGTTCGCCGCTCACAACAACCTCGATAACCTCACTGTTATCGTAGACTGCAACGGTCTTCAGATCGACGGCACAGTTGAGCAGGTCGGCGGTCTTGAGCCTCTCGACAAGAAGCTCGAAGCTTTCGGTTTTGAGGTGTTCAAGACGGACGGTCACGATTTCGACCAGATCGAAGCCGCTGTAAACGCCGCCAAGACTGTCAAGGGCAAGCCTTCGGCTATCATCGCCAAGACTGTCAAGGGCAAGGGCGTTTCCTATATGGAGAACAAGGTCAACTGGCACGGCGCTGCTCCGAATGCCGAGCAGTACGAGATCGGCAGAAACGAGCTGCTCGAGCAGCTTAAAGCTTTGGGAGGTGCGCTCTGATGGCAGAAAAGGTAGTTAAGGCAACGAGAGAGAGCTTCGGCGAGGCGCTCTGCGAGCTTGCAAAAACAAATAAGGACATCGTAGTTCTCGACGCAGACCTTGCGGCAGCTACGAAAACTTCTATTTTCCAGAAGGCATACCCCGACCGCTTCTTCGACTGCGGTATTGCGGAAGGCAATATGATGGGCGTTGCGGCAGGTCTCGCAGCCTGCGGAAAGATCCCCTTCGCCGCTTCGTTTGCAATGTTCGCAACAGGCAGAGCATTCGAGCAGATCAGAAACTCTATCGCATATCCGAAGCTCAATGTTAAGATCGCAGGCTCCCACGCCGGCATCTCAACAGGCGAGGACGGCGCTACTCATCAGTGTCTCGAGGATATCGCCATCATGCGCGCTATCCCGAATATGACAGTCATCAATCCTTCCGACCACTACGAGATGCTCGGCGCAGTCAAGGCTGCTTTGGAGCTTGACGGCCCCGTATATCTGCGTCTCGGCAGACTTGCTGTTGAAAGCGTCAACAACAACGACGACTACAAGTTCGAGCTCGGCAAGGGCGTAACTCTCCGTGAGGGCGACGATGTCACGATCATCGCAACAGGTCTTCTCGTGCGCGAGGCCGTTATCGCAGCCGACAATATGAAGGCTCAGGGCATCAACGCAAGAGTTATCAATATCCACACGATCAAGCCCATCGACGAGGATATCATCATTAAGGCAGCTAAAGAAACAGGCAAGCTCATCACATTTGAAGAGCACAATGTTATCGGCGGCTTGGGTGACGCTGTTATCTCCGTAGTTTCCGAGAAGTGTCCCGTTCCCGTTAAGAAGTGCGGTATCTACGACCGCTTCGGTTATTCGGGTCCCGCGAAGGAACTTCTTGAGATCTTCGGCTGCACAGCATCGGGTATCGAAAAGGAAGTCAAGGCTTTCCTCGGCAAGTAATTTCAGATAAGCATAATTAAAAAGAGGTCGGATCTCCGATCTCTTTTTTTATCTGCATATTTTCCCGTAAACGGAACGGCAGCCCGCCTTGCGTTATCTGCAAAGCGGGCTGCCGCCATTCAAGAAGGTACTATTCACAACATCAAGTTGGTGTACGTAAATTAGATTATTTACTCGTGTTATCTATATTAAGGAGACACTGATTAAAGCGAGTGCTCATATTGCGCCGTCAGATTTTCAGGCAGATTGCACGAAACGACCGCAGGAATACTGC
>ONIC01000143.1 GCA_900317815.1 uncultured Eubacteriales bacterium
GGCATGCGCCCGCTGGCATTTATGCGAACTCAGGTTATTCAGTGCCTTGCATTTTGTGCCGCAAACTTACTGCTTTGATACTTGCTGCGTACTAATAAAAAAATACACTGTGTACAGGTAGGAGGAATACTATGTCTGGATCTATTCTTAATAACAAGACACGAAAACGCTTTTTCCGATACGAGATGAGCGGTTTTTTCTTTACATCGGCCGCAGCGGCGATCCTTCATTTTCTTTATGAGTGGAGCGGCAAGGAGCTTTTAACGGCGCTTTTCTCCGCAGTAAACGAAAGCGTCTGGGAACACCTGAAGATCTTTTCTCTCCCCTACGTTGTCTGGGGTTTTGTCGAGATATTCTGTGCGGGCGTTCCTTTCAAAAGGCTCGCTGCGTCCAAGGTCATCGGACTTTATTTCATGATAATAACGATCCCTGTGTTTTTCTATACATACACAGGGATCTTCGGCAAAAACGTTGCCGCCGTTGATATAATAAGCGGGTTTGCGATAACCGCTTTGAGTTTCGTTGTGTCATACCGCTTGACAACTGCTGCGCCGTATATCGAGCGTTACTTTACCAAAGCGATGCTGCTTTTTGCGCTCTACTGCACTATGACAGCATTCTTCACATTCGCTCCGCCCCGGATCGATCTTTTCAAGGATCCCCAGACAGGCGGCTACGGTCTCGATCAGTCCTGAATATAACATTTCCGAAAAGGCGTGCGCATTTGCGTCAGCGGCTTTTCTCCGTATCGGGGAGCCATTTCCCTCTCGCATAGAAGCTGACTGCGATCACCGTTGAGATCACCCAGCCCACAGGCCATGACATCCAGATGCCTGTTGAGCCGAAATAGGGTGTGAGTATGTACGCAAGAACAACACGCAGGAGAAGATCCGAGAAGGTCGAGATCATAAAATACTTTACCGCTGCCGCACCGCGCATAAGGCCGTCCGATGTCAGCTTGACCATGACAATGAAGTAAAACGGAGCAACGATATACAGGAACTGCCGACCCGTGGCAAGAGCTGCGTCTGTCGGATGATCCATGAACAGGCTTATCATAAACCCGCTGCAAAGCGTATAGAGCGCCACAAACGGCAGCGCTATGACTGCGTCTATCCTGAGCGCTGCCCTGAAGCCTTGCCGTACCCTGTCGTACTGTCCGCTTCCCATGTTCTGCGCCGTGTAGTTCGAGACGGCATTTGCCGATGTTGTGAAGACCGTGATCGCGAACGTGTTGAGCTGGATAGCTGCGCCGTAGCCTGCGATAACAGACGAGCCGAAAGAATTTACCATCGACTGGATAAAAAGCCCTCCGACGGAGACAAAGCTCTGCTGGAGTATGCTCGGCACAGCGAGGACAAGTATCCGTCTCAGCGAATATGACGAGAACAGCGGCACGAAGCCGTCGGTTTTCAGCTTGCGAAGCTCCGCCAGAAGAGCGATCAGCGACAGCACCGAAGATATCCCCTGCGCTGCGAACGTCGCCCACGCTACGCCCGCAACGCCCCAGTTGAATTTTGCGACAAATATATAATCAAGTATTACATTGCCGACCGATGAACCTATAAGAAAGTACAGCGGTGTTCGTGAGTTGCCGAGCGCATTGAACGCTCCTGTACATATATTGTACAAATACAAAAACACAAATCCGTATACGTATATCCTGAGATACACAGCAGAATCATCGAATATATTCTTTGGCGTTGCAAGCAGCTTCAGCACAGGATCGCACAGTATCAGCGATAAAAGCGACAGCACACCGCCTGCGATCAGAGCAAGCAGCAGCGATGTGCTGACCGTAGTTTTTACGTCCTTATACTTTTTTGCGCCGTACATTCCCGAGATTACAACGGAACAGCCGACATTTGAGCCGAGAGCGAACGCCATGATTATCATGGTCATTGGATATGATGCGCTGACGGCGGCGAGCGCTTCTTCACCCGCATAACGCCCTGCGATCACCTTATCCGCAATGTTGTAGACCTGCTGGAATGCCACGCTCAGCACCATGGGCAGAGCAAATTTCAGCAGCGCTTTTGTAGGTTTTTCACGAGTAAGATCGGTCATAATATATCAAAAAGTCCTCCTGTTCTGCTTTTAAAGCCATTTCTACACTTTATTTTATATCCGCAGTAAGTTTTTGTCAACCTCGGCAGACAAGCGTCCGCAGGCAATTCCGCTGTCAGTTATTGCGGATCGATACTTTCACTCCGCGAGAGCGGCTGCTTACTAAAATTATACACTTACGGCGGACAAGCGTCCGCAGGCAATTCCGCTGTCAGTTATTGCGGATCGATTTTCACTTGTTTATCCTCACCTAAAGACCGACGGAGAAGCTAAAGAGCGCATTTTTTCAAATGGAAAGTAGACCCGATTATAAAAATGCACACCCCGAAAAACTAAACCGAGGTGTGCAAGGGAGACACTGATTAAAGCGAGTGCTCATATTGCGCCGTCAGATTTTTAGGCAGATTGCACGAAACGACCGCAGTAATACTGCCGTATTTCAAGGGAGTTGAGTGCAATATGACAAAAAGATGCAAGCAAGATGAGTGCTCAGTTCGTAGAACGTGATTTATTCAGTGGCTCCCAAGATTTATTCTATTCTTCAATAACTTCAAGCTCGCTGTCGTCAATAACACGCATCTCTCTGCGGTTGAAGATATCATATATCGCAGGAACCACAAACAGCGTCATTATCGTAGCGTAGAGAAGACCGCCTATGCAGACAAGTGCGATCGGCCGCATCATAGCGCTCGAAGCGTCCTGATTGAACGCCATGACCGAAAGACCGAGGATCGTTGTCAGAGCCGTCATAAAGATCGGACGAAGTCGGGTAACTCCCGCCTCGATAAGCGCTTCACGCTTCGGCATTCCCTCTGCCCGAAGCTGATTTACATAATCGACAAGCACGATACCGTTGTTTACGATAATGCCCGCCATCATGATAAAGCCGATGATAGCAATAACGCTCATGTCAAAACCTGCGATCAGCAGTGCAATGAAACCGCCCGTAAAGGCAAGCGGGATCGTAAACATGATTATAAACGGCGACAGCAGCGACTGGAACTGCGCGACCATTATCATATAAATGAACACCACCGCCAGCGCAAGCATCTTTCCCAGCTCAACTACTGCGTCCATCGTTGTTTCGTAAGAACCCGTCAGCTCGTAAGTCACGTTGTCGGGAAGCTCCAGTTTGTCGATCTTTTCTTTAGCGGCACGGGCAACATTCGTTGTGTTGTAGCCCGATGTTACATCGGCTGTTACGTTGAGATAACGCTTCTGGTCAAGTCTCGTAATTGTATTAAGGCTGTCGGCATGAGAGACAGACGCAATATCCGTCAGTTTCACTTCAACGGCGTTGCCCTGCATATCTGTCGTCTTGATTATGTGATCTTTAAGGTCCTTCTCAGTCAGCGACTTGCTCTTATTGTCTATTACCTCGACCGTGATAGAGTCGTTTTTCGTTTCGAGGTTTGTAGCCGTCTGCTCGCTGCTCATAAACGAGGTGATGTCCATGAACACCTGGGCAACAGTCAAGCCATGCTTTGTCGCCTTATCCTTATCAACGGTGATCCTCAGCTCGCGTGTCGTCTCGTCTATTCCGTTGAAGGTATTCTCCGTTCCCTCGACCGTTCCCACAACATCTGCGACCTGTGTTGCGTACTTTTGCAGTTCGTCCATGTCGTTGCAGTAAACGTTGATCGAGATACCCTCTCCGAACATCATATCCATCATATTGCCCATGCCCGATGCGTCGAGCACCACTTCACAGTCGAGATCGCTGCATTTTTCTTCGATCTCGCTGCATATCTCCGAAATCGGGCGATCAAGCTCGTGTTCATCTTTGAGGATAACGTAAACGGAAACAGAGGTATCGTCCGATCCGTCGCCGCCCATACCGCCGATAGACACGCTCGACAATACGTTTGATCCGACTATAGCGCCGACCGTATCGACCTCTTCGACCGACTGTACACGCTTTGACAGCTCATCTGTCGTCTTGGCGGCTGTTTTGAAATCTGCGTCCTCGGGCATCGTGACCGTCAGAGATATCTGTGTGCCCTCCATGTCGGGCATAAACGAGAAGCCTCTTGCAAGAGCAAGATATCCCGTAACGCCGAGCAAAACGACAGACGATATCAATACGAGTGCCTTATGATCGAGCGTGAATGCGGAAAATCTGCGGTAGCCACTGATAAGCCGTGACTCGCCACGCTTTTCTCTCGCTCTTTTCTCTTTCTTGAACATACTCTGAGCCATTGCAGGCACAAGAGTTATCGCAACTATAAGGCTTGCAAGCAGCGAGTAACCGATCGTCAGCGCCATATCCTGGAAGAGCGTCCTTGTAATGCCCTCGGTAAATACGATAGGCAGGAATACGCATACCGTCGTCGCTGTAGATGCGATGATCGCGCCCGTTACCTGTACGGCGCCCGAAACCGCTGCCTGAACGGGCGTAGCGCCATTGTTCCTCAGTCTGTAGATATTCTCGATAACCACGACCGAGTTATCAACGAGCATACCTACACCGACCGCAAGACCCGACAGTGAGATCAGGTTGAGCGAAACTCCCGAGAAGTACATCAGTACTACCGCGAATATTACCGAGATCGGAATCGAGCAGGCAATTACGAATGTAGGACGGATATCGCGCAGGAAGACGAGCAGGATCAGTACCGCAAAGAGTGCGCCCCACAAAAGGTTGCTTATGACCGAATCTACAATCAGGTGGATATAGTCGCCCTGGTCCATAAGCGTTGTGAAGTGCAGGTCGGGATACTGCTTTGTCAGCTCCTTGAGCGCCTTGGCGATATTGTCGGAAACCTCCGCCGTAGCGGCGTCCGACTGCATGGTAAACGAAACGACAACGCCGTTTTCTCCGTTGAGCTTAGCATAGATCGAGTCGCTGTTGTCAGTCATTTTGATATCGGCGACATCAGTAAGATATATCGGATCTATACCGTCGATACCGGGATCGAACAGCATCAGTTTTTCGAGATCCTCCCTGCTTTCGAATTTGTCTCCGACACGAACAAGCATATTCTCCTCGCCGCCCGTGAGATATCCCGCAGGCATGGAGAAATTCTGCGCCGTAAGCACCTGAGATACCATACTCATTGTTACCGTATCGGTTATATCTGCTTTTTTGAGCGTTTCTTTCTTAGTCTCTATGAGCTGTTTTTTCGACTCGTCAAGCTGAGTTTTCGTCTGTTCGAGCTGAGCGATCGTAGAATCTACCGTTGATTCGGTGATCTTGAGATCGGTCGCGGCGCTCGTCATCTGATACTCTGCGCTTGATTTCTGTGTTGCCAGCTCTTTTTTAGCATCGGTGATCGTAACAGCTCCTTCATCGAGCTGTGTGATCGTATCTTCAAGCATCGCAACGCCGTCATCTATCTGCTTGATGCCGTCCTCAAGAGCGGCAACGTCGGAGTCTATCGTTTCAAAAGAAGTTCCTGCCTTCTGCAGCGTTTCATCGAGCTTGCCTATAGCCTCGTCTGAAAGGTCGAGCGTCTGCTTCGCAGCGGCAACAGCCCCATCGAGCAGTGCAGGGATAAGTCCCTTTGCGCCGATCTTCACTTCGATATCGGCAAGCTCTGCCTTTGTCTGTATATATTCGGGATCATTCTCTATCAGCGAGACTGATTCCGCACGCTCGTCATCGGTAAGCGATGTATCGGCATTGATCGCCCTTATCGCTGCGTCATAGCCGTCGCTTTTTTCTTTAAGAGGCTTGTAGGCTTCACTCAGCATGGCAAGCTCATTGTACTCGTTTGCAAGAGTATCCCTGCTCGATGTGACACTGTGGATCGCCTTCTGAAGCTCTTTAAGAAGCATGAGCGTCTGTTCAAGCTGTGTTTTCTGATCCTTCATCTCCTTGATCGTGTCAAGAAGCGTGAGCTTAGTCTCAAGCAGTTCTCTTTCCTTTGAAGATATCTCTATCTCCGCCGAGTTAAGCTGTCCCATGACTTCTTCGCGTGTGTCCTCAAGCTCCTGCTTTCCGTCCTGTATCTGCTGCTTGCCCTCCTTAGCCTGAGAAAGTCCGTCATCGACCTGCCTTGAAGCATTGTCGAGCGTTTCCTCGGCATCCTTGAACTGCGCTTCGACAGCGTCCCGTATCTTCTTATTGACGTCCTTGATCTTACTGTCGGACAATATGATTTCAAGCGTCCTGTCGATAACACCGCCGACAGAAATGCTTGCGACTCCGTCGATACCCTCCAGCTTGTTTTCAAGCGTTGTAGAGGTAAATTCCGAAATCTCGTAAATATCGCTGTTCTCACGGCTGATCGCAACAATAGCGACAGGCAGCATATTGGGGTTGATCTTCATGGTAAACGGAGCGCCTATCTTGTCGTCCCATGCTCCCGACAACTGCGTGAGCTTACTGTTGATATCAACGGTCACAGAATCCATATTTGCGTCTTCGGCAAATTCTACCGTCACCATTGAGTAGTTTTCCGATGATTGAGATGTAACGCTCACTACATTATCAAGCGTTGACATTGACTGCTCGAGCGGTCGTGTAACAGTTGTTTCAACCTCCTCGGGGCTGGCGCCGATATATGTCGTGACAATTATCACATAAGGGAACTCCATACTCGGGAACAAACTCGGCGTCATCTCGGTATATGACACCACGCCCAGAACAATGACCAGCACAACGGCAACGAGCACCGTCAGCGGCCTTTTTACACTGTACTTGGTAAACATCAAAGCATCACTCCACTTCAAGCGGATTTTTGTTGATTTATGCGTTTCTAAATATTTTAAAAAATCATATCTTTGTATGTTATAACAAAAAAACGTGACTTTTTCGCATTATATATCTATATGTGATTATACATTAGCCTAACTCAAAAATAGTGAATATACTGTAAACAATTTGCCCGAAACAGAGCCTCCGAGCAGTGCTGCAAACTCTCCGCGCCGTGACATTACATCAAAAAAAAGCAAGGACATAACATCTGCCCTCGCTTTTGCAATGCGTTATTTCTGCTCCCTGAAATATCTGTATACCGCTTCGGCGGCGTTTTTAGTCATAGTCGGCGCATTTTCAAGTTCTTCAAGCTCCGCCTCCTTGATATTCTTGATCGAGCCGAAATGTTTCAGGAGATTTTTTGCTCTTGTCTTGCCTATACCTTCGATATCCGTCAGCGAACTGTGAAAAGCGCTCGAGCTTCTGCGCTGATGATGATAGCCTATTGCAAAACGGTGTACCTCGTCCTGTATCTCCGTGACGAACTTGAACGTGCTGCGGATAGATTTAAGCTCGATCTCTCCCTCGCCGTCCGTGATAGCCCTCGTGCGGTGCTTATCGTCCTTGACCATACCGAAAAGAGGAACGTCTATATCAAGCGCCTTCAGCACGGGACGAACAGCCGAGATCTGACCCTTGCCGCCGTCAAGCAGTATCAGGTCGGGAAGTCTTCCGAAGCCCTCGTTCGTATCCTTCAGCTTGTGATATTCTTCAAAGCGGCGTGTCAGCACCTCGTTCATCGAAGCAAAGTCGTCCTGCCCCTCGAACGATTTGATTTTGAATTTTCGGTACGCCGATTTAAGCGGTCTTCCCCCCTCGAATACTACCATACCCGCAACATTTTCCGTGCCTGCGAGGTTCGATATATCGTAGGATTCAATATACATCGGCAGCTTCTCAAGCCCGAGAAGCTCTCCCAGCTCCTTGAGCACAGCATACTGCTTGCCCTGGCTGTTGTTCCGCTGTGCGAGCACCTCGGCAGCATTGCTCCGACACATATTTATAAGCGCGAGCCGCTCTCCCCTCTGAGGAGTGAAAAGCTCCGTCTTTCTGCCTGAGCGTTCCGAAAGAAAGCTCTCTATCGCCTCTCCGTCTTCAAGCGCGCGGTCGATCGTAACGCAAGGCGGAATCTTATCTCTTCCCGAATAATACTGCACGATAAACTCCGAAAACGCCTGATCCTCATCGCCGATATCCTTAATAACAAAGGTCTCACGGTCGTACAGCTTCCCCTCCTCGAAGCGGAACACCTGGAAGCATCCGCTCTCGTTGTCCGTAAAGAGCGCAATAACGTCCTGCTCTCTGACCTTGGCGGCAACGACCTTCTGCTTGTCGCTCATACGCTTCACTGCGGTGATCCTGTCTCTGATCCTGGCAGCTCGCTCAAACTCGAGATTTTCCGCTGCCTCATTCATCTCCCGCTCCAGCTCCTTGACGGACAGCGACGTGCCTTTTTTCAGAAATGCGACCGCTTCGTCTATCGTCTCGTTATATTCCTTTTGAGAAATTTTCCCTCTGCAAAGCCCGCAGCACTGCTTTATATGAAAATTAAGGCACGGTCTTCCCTTTCCGAAATCATCTGGAAACTTTCTTCCGCACGTAGGCAGTCTGAATATTTTCACAGCCTGATCGACGGCGTTTTTTACGTAATACGAGCTTGTATACGGACCGATAAATTCTCCCGTCTCATCGGGCTTTTTTGCCTCGGTAATGCGAGGATACGGCTCCTTCGATATCTTGATATAGCTGTACCCCTTGTCGTCCTTGAGCAGGATATTATACCTCGGCTTATGCTGCTTGATGAGACTTGCCTCTAAGACGAGCGCCTCAAACTCACTGTCGGTTATGATATACTCAAAGTAATCGACATTATCGACCATTCGCCGCACCTTCTCGGTGTGGTTGTTCTGCGAGCCGAAATACTGGCTGACTCTGTTTTTGAGTGCCTTCGCCTTTCCTATGTATATGATCTCTTTTTTCGAGTTGTGCATTATATAGACGCCAGGCTCGAGCGGCAGCTTCATAGCCCGCTCTCTCAGCTCCTTCATTTTCGGATTCACAAGCTCACCTCCCTTTGCTGTCCGCAGACCGTTATATCATTTCTCTGCGGTCTATATGCATCAATCGATCTCATATTCGAAATATCTTTCCTCATCGGTCTGCGCTTCTACATCGCCGCAGGTAGCGTCCGCAAGCTGCTTTTGAAACTCGGAAAGACGGTCAGAGCGAATATGAAAAGTGATATGCGCATCGGAATCGAATGAAGAATCGTCTATAACGCCGCCGCACGAAGGGATAAGCGAGCTGAGCTTTCCGTAGCGGCTGTAGTCGCAGGTAACGCTGCAAACGGTGCAAAGGCGCATAGTGACAGGCTTTGCAGCTTTTAAGCCCAGTCCTGCGCTGTGAGAATATGCGCGCACAAGTCCGCCCGTGCCAAGCAGCACTCCGCCAAAGTATCGTGTAACAACTACTATCACATCTACTATCCCCGACTTGCGTATTGCGTCGAGTACGGGCACACCTGCCGTACCCTGCGGCTCGCCGTCATCGCTTGCCCGCATGATATTATTCTCCGAGAGAACATAAGCGAACACATTGTGCCGCGCGTCCCAATGCTTTGAGCGGATCTCGGCAATAAATTCCTCCGCTTCCTCCTGAGTTTTCACGGGCTTGCAATAGCTGATGAAGCGTGAACGCTTCTCGATAAACTCATCGACGCCAAACTGACTCACGGTCGTATATTCTTCTACCACAGCGAACCTCCGATAAAAAAATTTCCCGTCAAAAGAAATCTGAAATTCTCTTGACGGGTAAATATATCTGCGTAATCAAAAATCGGTTTACAAGGATTACTTCTGGTTGAGACCGTAACGCTTGTTGAACCTGTCGACACGACCGCCTGCGTCTACAAGCTTCTGCTTGCCCGTAAAGAACGGGTGGCACTTGGAGCAAATTTCAACACGGATATTCTCCTTTGTTGAACCCGTCTCGATAACGTTGCCGCAAACACATGTAATAGTGGTCTGTTCGTACTTGGGATGTACATTCTGCTTCATTCTGAGATTCACCTCTTTCAACATTCTGGCTAACGTTAGAATTATAACATCTTTTTAACGAAAAATCAAGTGTTTTTCAAAGATTGTGAAAATTTTCTCAGGAACCCGCAAAACTGCACCGTATTATGTGTGTTATGCCGGGCATCTGACTTCTCGTTCTGCTTCCGATCCGATCTACCTTGCCTTGCAATAATCATAGTATTCTTCAAGACACATTCCGAAGCTGCGCATTTTCCGCGCGTTTTCCGTGCCGACAAATCTGTATACCGTCAGATCGGCATCTATCCCCGTGATATCCTCCTTGTCGGCGGTGTACCTGTTGATAAATCCATAATTCACGCCGTTTTTATACAGCCATGTATACGCCTTTGTCGCTTCGAAGCTGTCGCTGTCAAGAGAGCTGACCTTTATAAGCATTCCCGTTCGGTATTCGTTTTCCTTAGCGGGCGGGAAGATCTTCTCGGCGCGGCTCTGCGCCAGCGCGGCGGTGTCACCCTCCTCTTCGAACTCAAGACACAGCGACTTGAACTGCGTGTCACATTCCGTATGAGTCATATACGCTCGGACTATTTCCAGACGTATCCCGTCCCGCGCCGCAGCTTCCGTCAATCTGTCGATGCTGCCCTTCATAAGCGCGTTTACCTTTACATCATTATAATCGTACAGCTTAGGCTCTACGCCCTCGCTTACGGGGAAAAATTCACTTGTATAGGCGATCAGCTCGTCCGAGACATCGGTGTCGTAGATCTGGTAGTACGCACCGTCACTGTCGCTGTCGTTGTCTATCGTGCTGGGCGGAGGATTTTCCGCAGCTTTCCCGAAATTATACGCAAAGAGAGCCGCAGTTCCGACAATAAACACGATCATAACAAGTACGATAAATATCCTCAGCGCCATAAGTCCCGCTGTCTTTTCCTCACGGTCGATTCCGTCGTAGCTTCTGTTGACCTTTACACGCCTTATCTTTTTTGACGATCTCACATTACCACTTCCAAACTGTGTTCTATATAAATATTGTATCTTATTTGTAACAGTTTTGCAACCTTTATTTTATACATTTGCTGTGAAAGTTTCGGACATTTATATATCAAAATTTCGATGTATCAATCGGATTTACGTATAAATGCACACATTAAAGTACATAACCGCTAAAAATTTATCCTTTTCGGAGTATTGCGCAAAGCTATTCAAAAACCTTTGACTAACTGTGCAAAGGTATGTTATAATGTATTGGAAAGTGCAGACTTTCAGAGAAAATTAAATATCAGAAACAAGACAATCATTTGGGTGAAAAATTATGGACGTATTTTCGATTTTTACCTTGTTGGGAGGCGTTGCGTTCTTTCTTTTCGGAATGAACCAGCTCTCCAGCGGCCTTGAAAAAATGGCGGGCGGTAAGCTCGAAGCGCTGCTCAAGAAAGCCACCTCTAATTCCTTTCTGGGATTACTTCTCGGAACGCTGATCACAGTCGCTATCCAGTCATCATCAGCGGTAACCGTAATGCTCGTCGGCCTGGTAAACTCGGGTATCATGGATCTGAGTCAGACTGTCACCGTTATTATGGGCTCCAACATCGGCAAGACCGTTATGGCGTGGATCACCAGCCTTTCGGGCATCCAGAGCGACAACATCTTCCTCAGACTATGTAAGCCTGAGTCATTTTCGCCTCTGCTCGCCGTGATCGGTATCCTGCTCATTATGGCGTCGAAGTCCGACAAGAAGAAGAATGCGGGCACTATACTTGTGGCATTCTCCATTCTTATGTACGGTATGCAGCTTATGGCTGATTCCGTAGCACCGCTTGCAGAAAGCGACAGCTTCAAGAAGGTCCTGACGATGTTCTCGAACCCCGTTCTCGGCGTTGTTGTCGGAGCGGTATTCACAGCTATCATTCAGAGCTCGGCGGCATCTGTCGGTATTTTGCAGGCGCTCTCCCTGAACGGCTCGGTAACGTTCTCTATGGCTATCCCGATCATCATGGGACAGAACATCGGTACTTGTATCACGGCAGTGCTGTCGTGTATCGGCGTAAACAAGGACGCAAAGCGTGTTTCCGTTATCCACATCTCCTTCAACCTGATCGGAACATTGTTTTATCTGACGCTTTACTGCATAATTGATGCGATCATCGGAATCCCATTCTCGGATAACCCGATAGACGCATTCGGCATCGCTGTCGTCCACAGCATATTCAATATCGCAACGCTCATTCTCCTCTATCCCTTCAAGAAGCAGCTCGAGAAGCTCGCTTACATTGTCATCAAGGACAATAAAGAAGAGGAAAAAGAAGAGGTCTACAGCTTCATCGACGACAGACTTCTCTCAACTCCGTCCGTTGCTATCAGAGAGTGCAACTCCAAGTGCAAGAAGATGGCAAGGATCGCAAGAGATACGACTATCTCCTCCATGGCGCTTGTAAAGAAATACGATGAAAAAGCCGCTCAGGAGATCACGGAAAACGAAGACAAGCTCGATCTTTACGAAGACAAGCTCGGAACATATCTCGTCAAGCTTTCGGGTAAAGCACTTTCTGCGGCGGACAATGCAAGCGTTTCACGTCAGCTCCACTTTATCGGTGACTTCGAGCGCATAGGCGATCACGCCATGAACCTGCTCGAAGCGGCGCAGGAGATCAACGAAAAGAAGCTGCGCTTCTCCGATAAAGCTACAAGCGAGCTCAGCGTGCTCTTTGAGGCGCTGACGGAAATACTCAACATCACAACTGACGCCTGCTGCCGCAACAGCGTTGTAACTGCAAAGCAGGTCGAACCGCTCGAAGAGGTCATCGACTACCTTATCCTCGAGATAAAGACACGCCATATACAGCGTCTTAAAAACGGTGAATGTTCGATCGAACTCGGTTTTGTTCTCTCGGATCTTCTGACGGATATAGAGAGAATATCCGATCACTGCTCCAACGTAGCGATCGCAATCATCGAGACGAGCCAGTACACATACGATGCGCACGAGTACCTTAATGTTGTCAAGCGCGCAGGCAATAAAGATTTCGAAGACGAATATGACAGCTACAAAGAAAAGTATCAGCTTGCCTGATCGTCCAAAATACAGATAACAAGATCCCCGAAGCATAGAACTTCGGGGATCGTTTTTTGTTAATGTGACGCTTTATTCATTACCTCTGAGGTAGCGCTTGAGCCAGGCTTCCGCAATATCTATTGAACGGAAAAGGCCTGTCTTCTCGCCCGTCTTCAGAACTCTCTTTCTCTTGCTGACGTTTGGGTCTGTAGAAAGCACCTGGATCTGAACCGTTTCGGGCAATTCGAGATCCTCGTGAGGCTTCTTTGTCTGCACAGTCATACAAACGATAACCTTGTCTGTAGGATCGCCGTAGTAGATCTTGTCTCCGCATCTGACGAGCGGCTTATTTTTATAAATGAGTCCCTTCTGAGGCATCATCGTTCCTCCTTCTGCGGGTTTTCCCGCCGCATATTATACGCCCACAAAAATTTGCGGGCGTACCGGAATTATTATACTGTTGTTGTTTGCGCTGCGGCAAAGCCTCTGCCGCACTGCGCCCTTACTTTACGTCAAGAAACGATCTTACAAGGATCTCGAGCAGGTCGTCCCTGTCGATCTTTCTGATAATGTTTCTTGCGTTCTTGTGGGTCGTGATATATGAGGGATCTTCGGAGACTATGTATCCGACGATCTGATTAACGGGGTTGTAGCCCTTTTCCTTCAGCGCGTCGTAAACAGCCGTCAGCGAAATCTTCATCTTCCCCTCTTCATTATCGACCAGCTTAAATTCCCTCGTTCTGTCGTCTGCCATATCAAATACCTACCTCTCCCGCGGCATCTGCCGCTTACTGTATCGCCGCAGACCTTACGGCGTTTCACACGATCTTTGACAGCTATACTCACCATTTTCAGATCGTCTATTATGATTATACTTCAAAGACAGAAGAATTACAACCGAAATTTTGTAACTTTTACAAAATTAACGAAAAGTTAATTAATGTGAGTCAAAAAGGGGACCCGACTTAATTAATCACTTATTCTTCTTATACTTGTAAAGAGCCTCTCTCGCCCATTCCCTGTTTACAAGGCGGAATGATCTGTCGTCTTCTCCGAATCCGCCTGCTTTTGCGACTGCCTTGCTCTTTTCATAGATTTCAAGACGTGTCGTCTGTACAAACTGCTCGTTTCCGTCACCGACAAAGAATGTAAAACCGATCTTGCCCTCTTCAACGCTGTACTTTGAGAAGTAACCGCCTGTTACCTTATCTTCTGTTCTCTTCTCGACAACGTCCTTAAGAGCCGCCTTAACAACCTCTATAACGCAGTCATCAAGTCCCGATTCAAAGATGTGTATCTTTTCCTTGAGCTCGTTGTAGCTGCTGACAAGACGGCGTGTAATGCCCTGAAGCTCGCCGTACTCCTTCTCAAGCTGCTCGTCTGTGAGCTTTTCACGGTCAGCATCGGGAATATAGTAAACCATAAACTTGTTTTTCATATCGTTATAAAGCAAAGGATACTTGAGTTCTGCTTCGCATCCGCAGCTGCTGCAGCGAAAACGCAGCAGCTCTCCGCCAAGAAGCTGTTCGCGGAAATTCTGATCGGTCGTTGCATTGACCGTTCTGAAAACTTTAACCTCATTGCTGCCGCCGCACTTCGGGCAAACGACAGTTCTCATATCTGTATTGGACATAAAAGAAACACTCCCTAAAAAAATTTTGCAGTACAAAGCGCCCCCAAAACAATCTGCGCCCATGTCTGCTCTCGCTGCATATACATACGGATAAAATGGTAAGTCGCACTTATCGATTGTACAGAGCGTTGTCTATACGACATATTATAACATAAAACTCACCATTTTGTACATAGTTTTAAAAAAATTAATTCTTTTTATATTGACCTGAGAGCATTTTTTGGTTAGAATATAAATAGGAGCTTTACGGCAGCCAATAATTTCCGTAAAATTTAAACATAGAAGGAGAAAATACAATGAGCATCTATAAAGACATTAAAAAGGCTTTCCTTTCGAGCCTTGATGTTCTCGCTGACAAGACATCTACACAGGCGCAGAAGAGCCGTCTCGTTACAGTTATGAAGAACGAGGAGAAGATCGCCAATCAGGCATACATCGCACTCGGCAAATATCTCTACACATCCATGAGAGACGGAGTTCCCGAGGATGTAGAGCAGCTGTGCGCAGTTATAGACGCATCCAAAGAGCGTATGACAAGAGCGCAGGACATTTACAGAGAGGTTATCCGTCAGGAGGAAGTAAACTCCGAGATCGGCAGGACCGAGGTCAGAGAGAATTTCCGCAAGGTCAAGGAGCCTATCGTAGCAGGCGCTGTAAGCACTGCAAACAAGGCATCGGTCATTGTCAAGGATCATGCTAAGGACACCGCAGCAAAGGCAGAGACTCTCAAGGCAGCCGCAGCAGAGCGTGCCAACACAATCAAGGCTAAGATCCGTGAGAGATCTGATGAAGCAGCCGTACAGGCAACGCAGGAAGCAGAGGAAGCAGAGAAGATCGACACCGAAGCAAAGACAACGGCACTCGATGCAGAGGCTATCGAAAACGCAGTTATGAAAGATGCTAAAGCGATTGAAGAGACAGAGCCCGCAGCAGTTGAAGCAGAGGCCGCACAGGACGAAGAAGCTGCTCCGATGCCTGTTGAGGTCATAACAGAGGAAGAATTTGAAGAGAACGAGCCTGTTATAAAGCCCGTCGAGAAGCATGATCCCATCTCCAAGGCAAAAAAACTCAGAGATATCATGACTAAGAAGGACGAGGAGTAAGACTATGCCTTTCATAGACTGCAAAATGAATGTTGACATAACAAAGCAGCAGGAAACGGAGCTTAAGGATGAGTTTGGCAAGGCGATCGAGCTTATCCCCGGGAAAAGTGAGAACTGGCTCATGGTCAATATTCAGCCAAAATGTGCGCTTTACTTCCGCGGCAGCAACGATAAGCCGACAGCCATGATCAGTGTAACGATCTACGGCAAAGCAAACCCCAACGCATACGATGCGCTTACATCACGTTTCCACACGATCCTGTCAAATGTCGCAGGCATTGAGGAGATGTACGTAAGCTACAGCGAAACGGGCAATTTCGGCTACAATCGAAGCAATTTCTGACATACATCAATTATTCGGCTCGGACTTTGCGTCCGAGCCTTTTTTCATGACTTAATCAACAAAAACTGCCCCGCATAAGCGAGGCAGAATTTTATTATCATAATGAACTATTAGTGTGCAGACTCTGCGACTACGCCGTACATACCGAACATCGGCATTACGATAGATACTGCAACTACGCCGACGATGCCGGCTACGATGATCGTCATTGCAGGTGTCATAGCGTCCGTAAGTCTCTTTGTTGCTTCATCGGACTGCTCCTGATAAAGCTCCGCCATCTTGTGCATAGCGTCGGAGAACATACCGGACTCCTCACCTACACGAACCATTGATACAAGGATAGTATCGAATATCGGATAATGGCTCATCGAAACGTTGATCGGAGTACCGATCTTAACGTCCTCGATAACCTGGCTGAGACAATCCTTCATAAAGATATTCGAGATAACGTCACGGGAAAGCTCGAGCGCTCTCAAGATTGATACGCCTGCGTCCGTCAGTGAACCCATGATATTGCAGAAACGAGCGATATATGTAGTTCTCATAACCTCACCGATGATCGGGATCTTGAGAAGGAACTCAGCAAGCCACATAGCGAAAGAATCGTTGTACTTGAGCAATGCCTTGAAGCCGAATACGATACCTACAATAATGATGGCAACCAGCCACCACCAGTCGAGCATGAAATCGGAGAACGCCATAACCATCTTCGAAATCGCAGGAAGATCGGATCCGAAGGAAAGGAATACGTTTGCGAACGACGGAAGTACGAACATTGACATTACGATGATCATTGCAAGCGTCAGTCCCATAAGGAACGCAGGGTACATCATCGCACTCTTGATCTTTCCGGAAAGAGTAAGTTCTCTGTGCATAATATCTGCGGCATTCTCGAAAGCCATATCAAGACGACCGTTCGCCTCACCGGCAGCAACAAGGCTGATAACTACAGGTGGGAAGCATTTGAACGAACCCATCGACTGTGACAGCGGGACACCGTTGTAAAGCTCGGAACTGATGATCGTCAGGATCTTTCTCATATCCTTATCGGCTTCCGTATCGAGAAGCACTTCCATGGACATTGAAAGCGAGATACCTGATTTCATCATGATAGCCATCTGGTTGAGCGTTGCAAGTACCTTTTTCTTTGCGATGTCCTTCTCGTGAGGATCAACAGTACCGAAGTCTCTTTGCCAAAAAGGAAGATCTGACTGGTCGCCCGTTGTGGACGGATCCTTGTATTCGCTGATCTCAAGTGCCGTCATGCCTCTTTCGGCAAGGATCTTTTTGACCTCGTCACGGCTTTCGGCGGTGACTTCACTTCTGTATTTTTTATTTTTGCCGTCAACGGCAAGATATGAATATTTCAATTTACGTCACCTCATCTGCGATTGTTATTCATATACGAAGGTACCTGACCGGGTTGTCCGGGCTGTCCCGGCTGTCCGGGCTGCTGTTCCTTTGTACCTACATCGAAGCTGTACTCTCTTGCTGTCTGAGCATTGATAAAGCCTCTGTCGAAGAGCATCTGGATACTCTTGTTTCTTGTGATCATTCCTGCGCCCTTGCTCGTCTCGATGACCTGCTCGATCATGGAGATCTTATTCTCACGGATAAGGTTCGAAATAGCGCTGTTTACAAACATAATCTCAAATGCGCCGATACGTCCGGGAACGTCCGCCCTCGGAAGAAGTCTCTGCGATACAACGCACTTAAGCGATGTAGAGATCTGACCGAGTGCCTGGCGCTGCTGAGCTGCGGGATACATATCGACAAGACGGTCGATAGTTTTAGCCGCACC
>ONIC01000215.1 GCA_900317815.1 uncultured Eubacteriales bacterium
AGACCCGCACCCTGCGGTCGTTTCAAACAATCTGCCTGAAAATCTGACGGCGCAATATGAGCACTCGCTTTAATCAGTGTCTCCCTATATATGAAATAATGATTCGTCAGATCATTTTGAGATGAAAAAAGACCGTCCCCGAAGGAACGGTCTTTTTTGAGTACGGCAACTCAATATAACGGAAGGCTCGATCGGATCGAGAGCGTGAAGGTCGGAGATACAGTCGTTCTTATCCGCGAACCAAACTCTGAATGGGGCGAAAACACGATAGATGTCAGAACAACGAACGGCTTGATCGGATATCTCGATCCCGAGATCTGTAATATTCTTGCGCCGCTGTTAGATGAGAACAGGATCGTGTATACTGCTTCAGTTGCAAGAGTCGTCCCGCTGTCAAAGCGCTCACGTCATTGTAAAACGGCAGTTGTGTCTGTCACGATCAAGGTATTTTATAAATAATATGATATCGGTTTGAAGATTCATTGCAGTCATTGAAGAGTAAAAAAACAGATAAGATGCGGAGGACGTAGATGATACCGGAAGACGCTGTTTTTTCACTTTGTTCCGCAGCTTTTTCAGTTGTATTTGGCACGGATATGTGTTAAAATGTTACTGATAATAAATCTCTTTGAAAGAGGTATTGCCATGGAAACCGATTACAAGAAAAAAGTCATTATGGATTCCTCGGGATTTGTCCTGCTTGCAGATTACGTTCCTAATATCATCCAGGAAATACGCTACTATTCTTCCTACAACTTCATCGGAGAAAGAATAGACGGCTACGAGGAACCGTGTGCGCTTTTGACAAAGGAAGCCGCAAGGGCGCTCAAGTCAGTCAGCAGCGAGATGCTTGTTCAGGGGTACCGTCTTAAGGTTTTTGATGCCTATCGCCCTGCAAGCGCCGTCAAACAGTTCGTGCTTTGGGGTCTTGAGGATCAGGACATAAGAATGAAGCCGTACTTCTATCCTGAGCTTGAAAAGCAGGAGCTTTTTGCAAAGGGATATATCGCAAAGCAGTCGAGCCACAGCCGCGGCAGTACGATAGACCTTACCCTGCTTGATATGCAAACAGGAAGGGAGCTTGATATGGGAAGTCCGTTCGACCTGTTCAGTGAAGCCTCTCACCCCGATTTTAAGGGAATTACAGACGAGCAGTTTGAAAACCGTATGAAGCTGCAAAGAGTTATGATGAGAAACGGATTTTCTCCGATAGACTGCGAGTGGTGGCACTTCACGCTCGAAAATGAGCCTTACCCCGATACATACTTTGATTTCCCCGTCTCAAGCGACTATCTGAGAAGACCGGGCAATCGGTAAACAGATCCGATCTTGTCATTTACCCTTTGGAGGTAACAATGTCTTATTTTACAAAGTTCGAACTTGCTTTGTGGGGGATATCGTCGCTTATGATAGCCGCATTCTTTATCATTTTCGACAGAAGTAACTATCTCACGCTTGCCGCGTCATTGATCGGCGTTACGTCGCTTATCTTCAACGCCAAGGGCAACCCGATCGGTCAGGTGCTTATGATCGTATTCAGCCTTATATACGGTTACATTTCGTTTACCTTTTCATATTACGGCGAGATGATAACGTATCTTGGTATGACTATGCCGATGGCGATAGTGGCGCTTGTTTCGTGGCTGAGAAATCCTTACGAGGGGAACAAAGCGGAGGTTCGTGTCAATTCGATCGGCAGGGGAGAGACATTTCTTATGTCTTTGCTCGCCGCAGCCGTGACGGCAGTATTCTTTTTTGTTCTTAGCTATTTTAACACGGCCAATCTTCTCCCGAGTACTTTGTCGGTGACGACGAGTTTTATCGCCGCTTACCTGACATTTCGCAGAAGTCCGTATTTTGCGCTTGCCTATGCCGCAAATGATATAGTGCTGATCGTTCTCTGGATACTTGCAAGCTTTGAGAACACTCGGTATTTATCTGTAGTTGTCTGCTTTGTAGCATTCCTTTTCAATGATGTCTACGGCTTCGTAAACTGGGAAAGGATAAAGAAGCGTCAGGGCAGTACGGCAGCTGTAAACTGAGTAGTTCCCCCCCTGCTCAGAGCATATCAAAACCATACGTAATTAAGGAGCCACTGATTAAAACACGTCCTTCGGACTGAGCACTCATCTTGCTTGCATCTTTTCGTCATATTGCACTCAACTCCCTTGAAATACGGCAGTATTCCTGC
>ONIC01000053.1 GCA_900317815.1 uncultured Eubacteriales bacterium
AAGCGTATCGAAGTGGTCATAACGGGCCTGACTCGAAATCAGGTAGCCTTCACGGGCTCGTGGGTTCGAATCCCACCGCTTCCGCCAAGGGATCTTCTCCGAAGTTCGGGGAAGGTCTTTTTGTTTTTTACAACAGAAAATAATAAAAAACCACCTGCGCTGTGCAGATGGTTTTTCTTGGTTTACTAAGGAGCCACTGATTAAGGAGCCACTGAATAAATCACGTCCTGATGACTGAGCACCAAACTCGCTTTAATCAGTGTCTCCCTGACTTATTTTGTGAAGATCTCGATCGCGCGTCTTACAAATTCGCCCGTGCCTTCTCCGCCTTTGGCGTCGATATTCTTGGTGAAATCACCGCCGCCCGAATAGAGCCTGCCGAGCGACATAAGCATCTCGTTGTTGCAGTTGTAGTAGTGCTTCGAGATGAAGTCACGCAGTGTCGATACGAGCGCCTGCGCCTTCTCGCTTCCGGGGTCGGAGTCCTTTATCTTTCCAAATTCTCCGAAAATGTCCATCAGTTCGCTTGCAAGCATCGTTTCCTCTGTCTTGGAGCGGTTTCTGCGCTTTTCTTCGAACTCCTTGTATGCAGCCGTATCGCCCCACGATTCACGAGCCTGCTTTGCGTATTCGTCGATCTTTTTTGTGTCAAATGCCGTAAGATCCATATGATTTACTCCTCTCATTTTCATTCCTTTTGCAAGGAGGATCAGATTTTCAAGATGTTCCTTTTTGAGAGTCAGAAGCTCTATCTGCTGCTCAAGCGCGCGCATTTTGTCAAAGTGAGGATCGCCGACTATTTTTCCGATATCATCGAGCGAAAACTCGAGGACCCTGAAAAGCAGTATCTGCTGCAATCTTTCGAGCGATTCATCGTCGTAAAGCCGATAACCCGACTCGCTTCGATTTGCCGGCGGCAGCAGACCTATCTCGTCATAGTATTGCAGAGTTCTCACGCTCACGCCCGTCATTTCGGCGATCTCCTTAACTGTCATCATTTTCATCTCCTCCTTACAAATAAGAGTATACAGTATAACGCAGCGTAAGAGTCAATACTTTTTTAAAAAAATTTTTATTTTTTTACGTTTTATCTTTTGCCGCCCGAGCAGGGGCGGATGTACGGTGCAATTATTAAAATTTAGTAATAATTACTTATGTTTCCACATTTCTATTGACAAACTTCGCATAAGGCGGTAAACTAATTATGTTAATAGGTTCATCGGTAGGTAAGGCTACCATAGGGATATGGGCTGCTGCCGCAAAGTGGTGGAGACACCACGAGAGGGTCAGCAGGTGACATCGAATTAAGGTGTTACTTAACGCAGCTTCACCGCCCTGTGATGCTAAAGCTTGTACGATCACGACCGAATAGCGCGCCTTTTTCAGGCGTTGTCTATCCGAGTTTTCGCCCTGCCTCAAGACGAGCGCAGGGCTTTTTTTACGTGTTAGGAAACGATACGGAGGTGTTTGCAATGTCCGATGTAAAAGAGATCATCGACACAAAAGAAAAAATTGACACAGAAGAGCTTGCCAAAAAGGTGAATGATTACATCTCCAATCGAGAATATGCTCAGCTGAGAGATTTTATATCCGAGATGTACCCTGCCGATATCGCAGAGCTTATGGAGGAGTTGTCGGATAAGGCTTCTACGGTCATTTTCAGACTTCTTCCCAAGGAACTTGCGAGCGAGGTCTTCGTCCATATCGAGGGCGATACGAGAGAGCTTCTTATCAAGTCCTTCAGTGACGCAGAGCTTAAAGAAGTCCTTGACGATCTGTACGTCGATGATACGGTCGATATTATAGAGGAAATGCCCGCGTCTGTGGTCAAGCGTATCCTGAAGCACTCCGATCCCGAGATGAGAAGCGAGATCAACAAGATACTCAACTACCCCAAGGACAGCGCAGGCTCGATCATGACAACGGAATATGTCGATCTTCGCAAGGACCTTACGGTAGAGGACGCATTTCTTCGTATCAGACGAACCGCCGTTGACAAGGAGACGATCTATACCTGTTATGTAAAAGATGAAAACAGGCGGCTGATCGGACTTGTGACGGTCAAGGATCTTCTTATGGCTGACTATGAGGATCTGATCGAAGATATAATGGAAACGAACGTGATATACGTTCATACGACCGACGACCGGGAGGAAGTTGCAAATCAGTTCTCGAAATACGACTTTCTTGCAATGCCCGTTGTAGACGCTGAACGAAGACTTGTCGGTATCGTAACGTTCGACGACATTCTCGATGTTATGCAGGACGAGGTCACCGAGGATATTGAAAAAATGGCGGCTATCTCTCCGACAGATAAGCCGTACACAAAGATGAATGCGTTCGAGCTGTGGAAAAAAAGAATACCGTGGCTGCTGCTGCTTATGATATCCGCAACGTTTACGGGAATGATAATATCATCGTTCGAGTCGGCGCTTTCGAAGTTTGTTGTGCTGACATCGTTTATCCCGATGCTTATGGATACGGGCGGAAACAGCGGAAGTCAGGCGAGCGTAACCGTTATCCGAAGCCTCTCCCTGAACGATATCGAGTTTTCCGACCTGCCGAGAGTCATCTGGAAAGAAATAAGAGTAGCTGTATTATGCGGCGCCACTCTCGCGGCGGCGAATTTCATAAAGCTGCTGACGGTTGACAGACTGATCCTCGGGAACAGCGATATAACCGTCCTTGTCGCGCTCGTTGTCTGCCTGACGCTGATAGCGACGGTGCTTTGCGCAAAGGTCATCGGCTGTTCTTTGCCTATGATCGCGCAGAAGCTCGGCTTTGACCCTGCCGTCATGGCGAGCCCGTTCATTACAACTATAGTAGATGCAGTCTCACTGGTGATCTATTTCAGGATCGCAACTTCGTTTTTGCATATCTGATAATTATAAGAAAGGTTGATGTAAATTGAGTATTCCGGAGAATATCGGACTTATTATGAAAAAGCTTGAAGCGAATAATATGAAGCCGTATTACTGTAAGACAAGGGAAGATGCGCTTGAGCTTCTCAAAACGCTGATCCCCGAGGGCGCAACCGTCACACACGGCGGATCTGTCACGATCTCCGAGATAGGCGCAGACAAGCTGATATCAAACGGCAGCTATAACTACCTCGACAGAAGCAAGTGTGAGACACGAGAGGATCAGCAGAAGCTCTACAGAGACAGTTTTTTTGCAGATGTTTTCCTGACGAGCAGTAATGCTCTCACCGAAAACGGCGAGCTTTACAATGTAGACGGAAACGCAAACAGGATCTCGGCGATCGCCTTCGGACCGAAGAGCGTCATTGCTGTTGTCGGTGTAAATAAAATAGTCAAGGATCTCGACGCAGCGATCACAAGAGTTAAGACGATCGCCGCGCCGAAAAATACAGTTCGTCTCGGTCTTGACACATACTGCGCCAAGAAGGGACAGTGCGCAAGCCTTTCAATGGCCTGTCCGAAGATGTCAGACGGCTGCCACAGCCCGCAGCGTATCTGCTGCTCATATCTCGTGAGCGGTCAGCAGAGAGAGAAGGACAGGATCAAGGTCGTGATCGTAAATGAGGAGCTTGGCTACTGATCAGACCTCAAAGCCGGGCTTCTGCTCTCTGTCTGTAAAGATCATGCGCTCGCACTGCTTCTCGTCCTTGCAGCCTGACTGCTTGTTCTGAGACTTCAAAGCCGTAAACTCGCGCGTATCGCTGTTCTTTTTCTTCTTTTTAGACATATTATCACCTCGCTGTTAGTATCTCACGCTGTTGCGGAGATTATTCACAGCGGGCTGCTGCGGAGTTTTATATGAAAAATTTACCCGAAGGTTTTCTTGAAAAATTAAGAGCTGTTTTATCGCCGGAGGAATGTCTTGAATACATTTCCGCCTTCGATAAGGAATACTATCGCGGTATCCGTGTCAATACTCTCAAGTGCTCCGTATCACGAGCAAAGGAGCTGCTGCCGTTTGAACTGACAGAAGCTCCGTTTTCCGACAAGGGATTTTATATCCCGTTCGAAACTCAGGGACTCGGAAATCTTCCGCTTCACCGCGCAGGCGCGTTTTATGCGCAGGAACCGAGCGCAATGTCGGCAGTGACGGTGCTTGACGTGCAGAAAGGGGACTATGTTCTCGACTTGTGCGCCGCTCCGGGAGGAAAGTCAACTCAGATCGCGGCCGAGCTTGACGGTACGGGGCTTTTGTGGAGCAACGAGATCGTCAAAAACCGCGCGAATATACTGCTGTCAAATATCGAGCGTATGGGCGTTGTCAATGCTGTAGTTTCAAGCTGCCGTCCCGACAGACTGTGCAGCGCGCTCGAGGGTTTTTTTGACAAGGTGCTTGTTGACGCTCCCTGCTCGGGCGAGGGAATGTTCCGCAAAGACGAAACGGCTGTCTCGGAGTGGAGCCCCGAGCATTCGAAGTCCTGCGGCGAACGTCAGCTCGCCATACTCGAAAGCGCAGCGCAGGCATTAAAAGAGGGAGGCACGCTCGTCTACTCCACCTGCACTTTCTCACGTGAGGAAAACGAGGAGGTCATCGAGAGATTTCTCGATTCTCATAAGGATTTTGAGCTTGTTGACTGCGGTGTCTCCTTCGGCAGACGCGCGCTTGGAAAAGCCGTCAGGATAACGCCTATGGACGGCGGCGAGGGCCATTTTGCAGCGAAGCTGAAAAAGTCGGGCGAGCTTTACGGAAACGATCCGACTTTTTCCCGGATAGACACGCCTCAGGTCAGGGCGGCGCTGAAGCTGTATGATGAGATATTCAAAGACCGTCCCTTCGGGGAGCGTTTCGAGGAGGTCTCGGACAAGCTGCTTTTGCTTCCCGATGCGGCGATACCCGCTTTGCACGGGTTGGGAGTTCTGCGCGCGGGACTTCTCTTCGGAGAGGTCAAAAAGAACAGGATCGAGCCGTGTCACTCTGTTTTTGCGGCGGCAAGACCCGATCAGGTCCGCTCATTCATTGATCTTCAAAGCGGAGATCCCCGCCTTGCGAAATTCTTCCACGGGGAAGAGATCGAGGCGGACGAACGCTTAAAGGGATTTACCGCAGTTTTTGTTGACGGCGTTTCCGCAGGATTCGGAAAGGCTGTCGGAGGGACTCTGAAAAACCGCTATCCGAAGGGCTTGCGGAGTCTGTAATTCATTAAGTTTATATTTATATAAGTTTATATTTATAAAGGTCTGGATAATTATGAATCGACTTTCCGATATCGGTACAATAAAAAGCATACTTTCAAAACACGGTTTCTCTTTTTCAAAGTCGCTCGGTCAGAATTTTCTTGTAAATCCGCGCGTTTGCCCCGAAATGGCGGCTCAGTCAGGCGCAGGGAGCGGTGTCGGCGTGATCGAGATCGGGCCGGGGATAGGCGTCCTCACGGTCGAGCTTGCGCAGCTTGCAGACAAGGTCGTGACGATCGAGCTTGATAAGCGCTTGCTGCCCGTACTTGATGAAACTCTTGCAGAGTTTGACAACATCAAGGTGGTAAACGACGATATATTGAAAATAGATCTGAATAAGCTGATCGAAGAGGAGTTTTCGGGAATGGATGTAGTTGTGTGCGCAAATCTTCCGTACTATATCACATCGCCCGTTATAATGCGGCTGCTTGAGGAGCGGCTGCCGATCAGGGCGATCACGGTTATGGTTCAGAAGGAGGCGGCTGACAGGATATGTGCGCCGCTCGGTACACGCAAGGCGGGAGCGGTCACAGCGTCCGTGAATTACTACGCTCAGGCGCAGACTCTTTTCAAGGTGAGCGCAGGCAGCTTTATGCCGCCGCCGAAGGTGGACAGCGCCGTTATCCGCCTGGATATCAGGGATACTTCCCCCGTTGAGGTCGCAGACGAGGCTCTTATGTTTTCCGTTATAAAAGCGGCTTTTGCACAGCGCAGGAAGACGATCCTCAATTCTCTGAAAAACTCGCTCGGACTTGACCGCGACAAGGTGGCGGACGCTCTCGACAGCTGCAATATCCCGCAGACTGCCCGTGCGGAGCAGCTGACGCTGGAAAACTTCGCTGATATCGCTAATGCGCTGAACAAATAATAATTAAAGGAGTCGCTTACGTTCATATTTTTATTGGCGTACAGCAATACGTAAGTCCGATACGCGTCAAAAGCTTGTGCATATCGAGAGCATACATCGCACTGTAATAAAAATGCGGAGCGTCTCCGAAATTCCACACTCCACACTGCGCAGTGTCAGTGTAAAATATAGTGGGCAGCCGTTCTCGCGCAGTGAAAGTATCGACCCGTAATACCTGACGGCGGAATTGCCTGCGGGCGCTTGCCCGCAAAAAAATCGTTGGTGTATAGTTTTAGTAGGCGACCCGCGCGGGACAAAAGTAAGGCTTGAGAAAAAATATCATCGCGTAATTGCCTGCGGGCGCTTGCCCGCCCCGCCGCGGGGGCTATTGCAAATAGTCCGGGATTGATGTATAATAGTTTAAAATAAGAATAAGGTGTGATCTGTTATGAAAAAGAATTATATCACAGCGGTCGTTTTTCTTGCGATATGCTTTGGTCTGCTTATCACGGCGATCATTTTTAATATCAAGGAAAACGAGATGATAAGTACGTATTTCGCAATGGGTGCCTCGGGCGCGGCTTTCCTTTCGTGCCTTTTCGGCATGAACAGCTGGCAGGAGAAATAAGAGATGTCAAAGGTCAGAAATGCAATAGAGAATACGGTTTCTATCTCCCTTCTCAATAAGGGTTATGCGGGTCAGATCTTCGAAGAGGTCAGAAGCGCAGGAACAAAGGTCGTTATCAAGAATAATATTCCCGAGTGTGTGCTGATGGCTCCCGACGAGTATATTGCGCTGCTTGACGAACTAAACGAAATGCGCGCAGTATCCGCAGCGGCGCTCAGGCTCGATGGGATAAATCCGAAAAATCTTCTGACAGATCAGGAGTTTTCTCAGAGGACTAACGCGCCGTCTCTTATGGAACAGCTTTTGGTGGGAGTGGATTTCGAATGAATATCAAGGTCAGATATGTCAAGGAATTTGTCAGCGACTTAGAATCCTTTTCGGCGCACGAAAGATCGCTTATACGTGCGGCTATAATCAAGATCAGAGAAAATCCGCTCAAGGTATCGGAAGGCGGAGTAGGCAAGGTCGCTGTCGAAAAGGGCAGCGAGAGCATATTGTCGGTCAAGATTGCCGCCGCATCGATCCGTATCGTGTATAAGCTCATCAAGTCGAAGGACGGAGAAAGCGCCCTTGTGATCTTTGCGTCCGCCGTAAATGATAACACGCCGAGAACGCTGTGACATAATAAAGCGAAGTTTTCAGTAGGAGAGGTTTTATATAATGAAAGAACTCAGACTCGCAGGCGTTATCCGTGAGTCGATCGTTGACGGTCCCGGAATGCGGATGACGATATTTACACAGGGCTGTCCGCACAACTGCGAGGGCTGCCACAATCCGCAGACGCACGATTTTAACGGCGGATACATCAGTCACCCCGAGAATATCCTCAAAGAGCTTGATAAGGATAAACTGCTGCGGGGCGTTACCTTCTCGGGCGGCGAGCCGTTTATGCAGCCTGAAGCGCTGGCGGAGCTTGCACTTGAAATACACAAAAGAGGGCTGGATATCGTGACATATACAGGCTTTACGTTCGAGCAGCTTATCGACAGCTTCGATAAGCACCCCGAGCGCAGGCTTCTTTTGGAACAGACAGATTACCTCATAGACGGTAAATTTGTGCTTTCGCTGCGTTCTCTTGAACTTCATTTCAGAGGATCGTCAAATCAGAGGATAATAGACGTGAAGAAGTCGCTTGAAGAGGGAAGAGCAGTCGAAGTTGAAGGCGATTTTAAATGACATTTTCAATTAAATATATATTTTTGCGCTGAAATATCGCTTTATCGCTTAAAACTCCAAAAACGTACTTTTTAAGCCGTTTTTAAGTTCTTAAAAGAAAAAAATTCGTACATTTGGTAATTTTTTTAAAAAACTACTTGACAAACAGCCCATTATAATGTAAAATGAATAATGCAGTTTGTGCAATTAACTCCTGCGTGTTGCGTGTGTTGAATGCGCATTGACAAAAGAGGTCGGAAAGCTCCGATCGCTTTGTTACCGAGGGATGACATCGGCACGTTTGAGAACAGCGCCTGCCGCAAGGCTTAAATACGGTGCTTGGTGAGGAGGGAAAATAAATGGCTGAAATCAGAATTAAAGATAACGAGTCTCTCGAGAGCGCGCTCAGAAGATTCAAGAAGCAGTGTGCGAGAGCAGGCGTTATCGCTGAGGTTCGCAAAAGAGAAGCTTACGAAAAGCCGTCGGTAAAGCGTAAGAAGAAGTCCGAGGCAGCTCGTAAACGCAAGTATAAGTAATCGGCTTATACAACATTGTCCGAGCAATCAAGGTGCGGGCGGTCAGATCTGACTGCCTGCGCCTTTTCGTATATTTATGCAGCTTGCGTATTTGTTCAACAAAAAGTTTGTTATGACTAATAAAAAGAAGGCATTGATATGAGCAAAAAGGTACTCTTTATTTTAGGCCCGAACCTCAATATGGTAGGGCACAGAGAGAAGTCGTTCTACGGCGACGAGACGGCGGAGACAATAAACGAATGTGTGAAACTGTGGGCAGAAGAGCTTGGCTTCGAGCTTGAGATATTTCAGAGCAACATCGAGGGCGAGATCATCTCGAAGATCCACTCCGCTCTCGGCGCAAAGGACGGCATTATCATAAATGCGGGCGCGTATACGCATTACAGCTACGCTATCCGAGACGCGATCGCCTGCGTTGTGAATATCCCGACGATAGAGGTCCATATGTCAAATATCCACGCGCGCGATGAGTTCAGACACAAAACGGTCATCGGCGCCGTGTGCAGGGGTCAGATCAGCGGCTTCGGCAAGTTCAGTTACAGACTGGCTCTCGAAGCGCTTAAGGATATTTTTGAAAGCGAGGATGAAAAACCGTGAGTGAATCGAACGAACTTGAAAAGTTTCAGATGTACATCAAAATGAAAAAACTCTCGTCGAAGCTTTCTCCGACGGGGCGCGAGGCGGCTCTGATCACAAATGAGACGAATATCCGCTATTTCACCGATTTCCCGAACAGCGAAGGCTCACTCTTTGTGACGCGCGACAAGGCATATCTTCTCGTTGACTCCCGCTATGGTGAAGCGGCTCAGAATAAAGTGACGAACGCAGAGGTCGTAGTTTACGAAAAATACTATGATACCCTGTCAAAGCTGATCCTGGAGTACGAAATCAGGGATCTGCTCATCGAGGCAGACTCGATGACGGTATCAAGCCTTATGAACCTTCAGAAAAAGACCGAGGATACGGGCTGCCGCATAATGCCGAACGACAGGCTCGACAAGCTTATTGTTGCTCAGAGGATCGTCAAGTCAAAGGGCGAGATCGAGAAAATGCGCAGGGCGCAGCAGATCACAGAGGAGGCTCTTACGGAGCTTCTGAATATGGTGAAGCCCGGCGTTAAGGAATCACAGCTTGCGTTCGAACTGGAATTTTTGATGAGGAAAAAGGGCGCGGAGGGGATCTCCTTCGACCTTATCACTATAACGGGAAAGAATACTTCCATGCCGCACGGCGTTCCGGGCGACACCGAGGTCAGAAACGGCGATTTTGTAACATTTGACATCGGCGCGCTTTACGAGGGGTATCACAGCGATATGACGAGAACTTACGCAGTCGGTCAGGTCAGTGACGAGCAGCGAGAGGTATATGAAACGGTGCTGAGGTCGCAGCTTGCGGGACTTGCAAAGGTCAGAGCAGGCATAAAGGCATACGATGTTGACCGCACGTCCCGTGCTGTTATAGCAAGAGCAGGCTACGGAGAATATTTCAGGCACTCGACGGGTCACGGCGTGGGACTTGATATCCACGAGGAACCGTTCGTGTCGGCAAGGGGAGAGACGCTGCTCAGCGAGGGCATGGTCATTACCGTGGAGCCGGGGATCTATCTTCCCGGAAAATTCGGTGTCAGGATCGAGGATATGGTCGTTGTGACGAAGGACGGCTGCGACAATCTCGCAACGCTTCCGAAAGAACTTACTATTCTGTAAAAAAACTTCAAAAAAACTGCCGCAGGAGATCGGGCGATCTTCCTGCGGCTTTTCTGTTGTTGATAAATCAGATCTTCTCGGGCTCAGCGAAATCTGCGCCGAAGGTATCTACCGTAACAGTCTTCATGACCTGCGGATTGAGCGGCTTGTCACGGAGATCTGTCGGGCATTCTGCGATCTCGTTTACAACGTCCATACCCTCTGTGATCTTGCCGAATGCAGCGTACTGACCGTCAAGGTGCGGAGCCTGCTTGTGCATGATGAAGAACTGAGAGCCTGCCGAATCGGGGTTCATAGCTCTTGCCATAGAGAGTACGCCCGGATC
This sequence comes from uncultured Eubacteriales bacterium, assembly GCA_900317815.1. Lineage (GTDB taxonomy): Bacteria > Bacillota > Clostridia > Oscillospirales > Acutalibacteraceae > RUG592. Next base: position 10,354 of record ONIC01000053.1, read on the forward strand.
GTGAGCGAGATTATTCTCGACACCGTTTGCGGAGAATTCGCCCTTGATCGTGTAGCCGGGGCCGCCTGTTCCGGTGCCCTTGGGACAGCCTCCCTGGATCATAAAACCATCGATGACTCTGTGGAACGTAAGTCCGTTGTAAAAGCCCTTCTTTACGAGGGAGATGAAGTTATTGACCGTGTTCGGAGCGATCTCGGGATAAAGCTCGGCCTTGAAGACCTTTCCGTTTTCCATTTCAAAAGTTACTATAGGATTAGCCATTTTATTTTCCTTTCCGTGCGTGTGCACCTGAGATTGAGGGCTGCGCGGCGGTAAAAAGCCTTTTTTCGAGAGCGCACCCGTCTGCTAAGCCGACTGTTCGACTTCACATATACATATTATAACAAACTCATCGGAATAAATCAACATTTTTCGGACAAAAGACAAAAAACCTTCACATCTTCTACAGAACGGATCCTTATCCGAGCATTTTCAAAAATGAGTATATCAGTACGAGTGAAGTTATCAATAGCGTGAAGTTGTTTTTCGATATTATCAGTATGTAAAACGCACAGATACACAGCGGCATAAGTATTATGACCGTCAGGATATATAAAGCGGCAGTGCCTTGGCGGGTACGCATCAGCAGTATACCGATAAGCTCTCCGCCGTCTGTCCCGATGATCGGCAGCAGGTTAAAGACGCAAAGCGCCGCGCTGATCATAGCGCAGCTTCCGAAAAAATACGATTTCAAGGATACGCCCAACAAATAGAAAAACGGCGCCGTGAGCAGATTTGCACCGGGACCCGCCGCCGCTATAAAGGCTTGCTGACGGCCGCTTCGCATTTCCTTTTGCCTGTCGATGATGTCGATAGTGAGAAAGCCCAAAGAAAGTTCGGGCGGCGTACTCCCGAGGCGCAGAAGTGCAAAGACGTGTCCCGCTTCGTGAATTGCCACGCATAATAGGGAGGGCAGGAATTTTTCACCGAACACAACGGCGCAGATACAAAATGATGCCAGAGGCAGATATTCAATGCGTATCTTTATCTGTCCCGCGCGTAATATCATATCCCTGCGCTTTTCCTCCTATCTCGGTGACGATGCTGTTTTCGGTGTGACGCTTGTATTCCCTGACTGTTTTCTCGTAAACATCCCCGCCCATAGCTTTTATCAGAAGCGCCGCTGCCGCTGCAAGTATACATACAAATAATCTGAATTTCAGAACAGGGGAGATGTTTTGACGTTTCGGGTGTTCCTCGGCGGGCGGAAATTCTGCGCTTTGCGGTTCATCGGGTGTTTCTCTGTTTGTAACAACAGTGTTTTCTTCCATAACAGTGCTCCTTTTTTTGTTGCTGATAATACATATTGCGAAGGCTGATTTTTCAGAACCGAAATAATGTGTAATATCCTTAAAAGTCTTAACATAAAATTGAACAGAGCGGGAAGTACACAGCGGTTAATGGCGTTGCCCGCCGTTTACAACAGGGCATTACGATCACTGCGGATCTGATTGGTATCAAACTTATGCCCGTAAGGAGGTTATTCGTTTTGACGGAAAGAAATGTTTACAGCGATATATCAAGGCGAACGGGAGGGAGGATCTACCTCGGCGTAGTCGGCGGTGTCAGAACGGGAAAGTCTACGTTTATCAAGCGTTTCATGGATACGCTCGTTATCCCGCACATAGAAGACGATGCGCTCCGCCGCAGGACGATAGATGAGCTTCCGCAGTCGGCGGCGGGAAGAACGATCATGACGACCGAGCCTAAGTTTATACCCGAGGACGCTGTAGAAGTAAATCTCGGAAACACCGTTTCGTTCAGTGTCCGAATGATAGACTGCGTAGGCTATATTGTCCCGAGTGCGCTCGGGTACATTGAAGACGAACAGCCGCGAATGGTCAAAACGCCGTGGTATGATGAGGAGATACCGTTCAATATGGCGGCGGAGATCGGAACTCAGAAGGTCATCACCGATCATTCAAGCGTCGGGATCGTTGTGACTACAGACGGCTCTGTCACGGATATTCCCCGTGAAGAATACGAGGAAGCGGAGCAGAGAGTCATAGGCGAACTAAAACAGCTCGATAAGCCTTTTGTCGTTCTGCTCAACTGCGCCGATCCCGAATCCGAGAGCGCACAGGCGCTCGGAAAGCTCCTGTCTGACAGATACGGCGTAACCGTGCTGCCTGTCAATTGTCTCGAACTCGGTGAGGAAGAGATCAAGCGCATTTTAGCAGGTGTTCTCTTTGAGTTTCCCGTGCGTGAGATCGCCGTTGATATGCCCGGATGGGTGACGGCGCTCGAAAAGGAGCATCCCGTCAAGAGCGGTATTTTCGGCGCTTTGAGATCTGCGGCAGCCGATGTCGTAAAGCTCAGGGAGCTTAAAAGCGTGTGTGCGGCGCTGTCCGACTGCGAATACATTGCAAAGGCGGAGACGGGAGGAATTGATCTCGGAACGGGCAGGGCGACAATTTCGCTTTCGCTTGAAAAGGGGCTTTTCTGCTCCGTTATCGGTGAGAAAACAGGCATAGATATCAGCGATGAGTCGGATATTCTGAAGATGATAGTCGAGCTTAACGCCGTCAAATCGGAGTTCGACAAGATCAAGGCGGCTTACTCCGATGCGCTCGATACGGGCTACGGGATAGTTATGCCGTCAATGGAGGATCTTACGCTCGAAGAGCCGCAGATAATCAAGCAGGGCAGCAAGTACGGGATAAGGCTGCGCGCGACTGCGCCCTCTATCCATATGCTCAAAACGAATATCACAACGGAGGTCACGCCGATCGTGGGGTCGGAGGAACAATCCGAGGAGCTTGTAAGCTACCTGCTCGGAGAATTTGACGACGACCCCGTGAAGATCTGGCAGTCGAACATCTTCGGCAAGTCGCTCAACGAGCTTGTGAACGAGGGTATGCACAACAAGCTGTACAGAATGCCTGCCGACGCAAGAATGAAGCTCAACGAGACTGTCGAGAGGATAATCAATGACGGCTGTAACGGGCTGATCTGTATAATACTGTGATAATAAGCCGTTTGCTTTTGTATTCGCTGTAGTCGAAACAAGGCAGACGGCGTTAATTTTTGTGAAAATTATATAAAAAACTACGGTTCAGTTTATTAAAATACCTCTTTAAAAATCGCCTGAATTATAGTATAATTATTATTGACGTATTGTATGCCGAGGACGGCTGTAATACGCAGACACGAAACAGAATAGGAACCGCTTGTTAAAATACAGAATTACATAAAGAAAGGCAGGTTTAAATATGGACTACACCATATCTCTCGGAAGTATCATTCAGGAATTTTCGCTGGAGATCGTTTACACACCGAAAGACCCCAACGAGCTGAACGTCACCGTTGCTGACTATAACAGACCGGGTCTTGAGCTTACAGGTCATCTCGACTTCTTCGACAAGAACAGGATACTTATCATCGGAAAAAAGGAGCACCATTATCTTGAAATGCTCTCGTCTGAGGAACGCACGAGATCGCTTGAAGCGTTCCTTTCGCTTTCACCGCCCGCTATGATTTTCTGCCGTGGCTTGCAGCCGTTTGCAGAGGTCAAGAACGTAGCGGCTATGTACGGCGTTGCTATCCTCGTAACGGAGGACGCAACGAGTGAGTTTACGGCATCTCTTGTATCTTTCCTCAATGTCCAGCTTGCGCCGCGTGTGACGCGCCACGGCGTTCTGGTCGAGGTATACGGCGAAGGACTGCTGCTCATGGGAGACAGCGGTATCGGTAAATCGGAGACGGCAGTCGAGCTTATCAAAAGAGGACACCGACTCATCGCAGACGATGCGGTCGAAATACGCCGTGTGTCGAGTAAAACTCTTGTCGGTTCATCGCCGCAGAATATCCGTCATTTCATCGAGCTTCGCGGTATCGGTATCGTGAATGCCCGCAGGATCTACGGTATGGGCGCCGTAAAGAATACGGAAAAGATAGACATGGTTATAAACCTGGAGCTGTGGGACAATGCGAAGGTCTACGACAGAATGGGTATGGACACGGAATATATGGATATCCTCGGAAACAAGGTCCCCACTATCACTATCCCCGTAAAGCCCGGACGAAATCTCGCCGTTATTATTGAAGCGGCGGCTATGAATAACCGTCAGAAGAAGATGGGCTACAATGCGGCAAAGGAGCTTCTCAATAATCTCGGTATGGCGTATGACACAGACGACAGCGGCAAAACGAACGTGTCCTGGGAATGATCGGAGAAATCGGATATGAAGATCATAGCAGATACACACACGCACACTATCGCCTCAACACACGCCTATGCGACTATAACCGAAATGACCGCAGAGGCAGCGAGGCTCGGACTGTATGCGATCGCCATAACGGATCACGGACCCAAAATGCCCGGCTCTCCGCAGGTGTGGTATTTCAACAATCTCGGCGCAGTGCCGTCCACATTTATGGGCGTGCGTGTCCTCAAGGGAATAGAGGCGAATATCACCGATTTCGAAGCTCATCTCGATCTTGATGACAATACGCTTTCCTCACTCGAATGGGTAGTGGCGTCGATCCACGATATCACGCTCGATCAATCGAAAAAGCAGGTCAGCTTTGAAAACTGCACCGAGCTGTACTTGAACGCAGCGAAAAACCCTTACATAAATGTGATAGGTCACTGCGGTACTCCCGCTTACAAATTTGATTACGAGAGAGTACTGCCCGAGCTGGGGGCGGCGGGAAAGCTGATAGAGATCAACGATTCCGCGTTCAAGAACAATAAGTCATCCGTTCCGAATTGTGTAGAGATCGCAAAGGTCTGCAAGCGCAAGGGCGTTCCGATCATCGTCAACACGGACGCTCACTTTACCACGCAGCTCGGACGCTTTGACGGATCTGTGGCAATGCTCGAGGAGATCGGCTTCCCGGAGGAGCTTGTTGTCAATTCCTCGGTCGAGCGTTTTGAAAAGTGCCTGTCGGAGCGGAATATACGCCTGCGTGAAAAATAATAAAAAATGGAGTAATTATGAGTATCAACAGCAGTATCGGCAGTGTGATCGCTGCCGCCAAAGAAATGAATTGTGCGGTCTCGGAAAACGAGCCGCTTTCAAAATACACGACCTTTAAGATAGGCGGTCCCGCGTCGGCTATGGTCACGGTCACCGACGCAGCCTCTCTTTCGAAGCTTTACGCGCTTTGCAGCGAACTTTCCGTACCGTGCTTTATTCTCGGCAACGGTTCTAATCTCCTCGTCAGCGACGACGGCTACAACGGCGTTGTTTTCAGGCTTGACGGAGGTTTTAAGGAGATAGTCAACATCGACGAGCGCACCGTCAAATGCGGAAGTGCTCTTTCTCTTGCAAGACTCTGCAAGTACGCCCTCGATCACAGCCTGAGCGGGCTTGAATTTGCATGGGGCATACCGGGAACTGTCGGCGGCGCAGTATTTATGAATGCGGGCGCTTACGGCGGAGAGATGAAAGACGTTGTCGAGCGCGCGTCCTTTGTGGCTCCCGACGGCACTGTCGGCACAAAGACGGCAAAGCAGCTCGAACTTTCGTATCGCCACAGCATTTTTGCCGACACTCCCGGGATCATTACGAGCGTGACGGTCATGCTCAGGCACGGTGACCGTGAGATCATACGCGGCAAAATGGAAGACTTTATGGATCGCCGCAGAACAAAGCAGCCGCTCGAATATCCGAGCGCAGGCAGCGTTTTCAAACGTCCCGAGGGTCACTTTGCGGGCGGTCTTATAGAGGAGTGCGGTCTCAAAGGCAAGCAGATAGGCGGCGCTCAGGTCAGCGAAAAACACGCAGGCTTTATCATCAATAAGGGCGGAGCAACGTGCAGCGATGTGCTGTCTCTCGTTGAATTTATTCAGGAAACCGTACTGCGTGAAAAGGGCGTCTCGCTCGAATGTGAGATAAGAAGAGTTTAAATAAGGGATCGCAGAGTACCCACAAAGAAGCAGGTGTACATTATGGAATTTGTAATAGTTACGGGAATTTCGGGCGCAGGCAAGACTTCGGCTCTTCACGCGCTCGAGGATATAGGTTTTTACTGCGTGGATAATATTCCTCCGGCGCTTTTGTCAACGTTTTACGAGCTGTGTGAGAAATCGTCCGATGAGCGTATGAAACGTGCGGCAGTAGTGCTCGATGTCCGTGTCGGAAATTCGTTCGATGATTTTACCGCCGCCGTCGATAAGCTGAGAAAGGAAAACCGCGCTTTCAAGATACTTTTCCTCGACGCCGCAAACGATGTTATCATCCGCCGCTTTCGAGCAACAAGAAGAAAGCACCCGCTGTTTCCCGATTCCTCGCTGTACACGATAGACGAAGCGGTCGGGATCGAGCGAGAGCTTTTTGCAAAGCTGAAAATGTCGTCCGATTACCTGATCGACACGACTTTCCTCTCGTCGGCTCAGCTCAAGGACAGAGTAACTACTCTGTTTATCGGAAACGAGATCTCGTCTCTTTCCGTGACGTGTATGTCGTTCGGCTTTAAGTACGGCGTGCCGACAGAGGCGGATCTGATGTTTGATGTGAGATGTCTGCCCAATCCTTTTTATATCGAAGAACTTAAATATCAGACGGGGCTTGATGCGCCTGTCAGAGATTATGTTATGAAGTGGCCGCAGACGGTCGGAGTGCGCGAGCGTATTTTTGACTTTGTCGATTACACGCTGCCGCTTTATAAAGGAGAGGGGAAGAGTATGCTGCTCATCGCAATAGGCTGCACGGGCGGCAAACACCGCAGCGTTGCGCTCACTCAGGCGCTCTATGACCATCTCTCCGAGAACAAGAACAAGGTAGCTGTCCAGCACAGAGATATTGACAAGGTTTAAAGAAAGCAGGTGAAGCGGTATGTCGTTTTCCTCCGAGGTGAAGCGTGAACTGTGCAAAGTCCATGTCAAAATGAAGGAGCTTGAAAAAGCGGAGGCTTACGGTCTGCTGCTTTTTTGCCGCAAATTCGCTTCCGACGAGATATGCTTCCGAACGGAAAGCGGCAGCTCGGCTCAGCGCTTTTCTCAGCTGACCGCAGTCACAACAGGGGCGATCGTTGAGATCAGAAAGACGCTGACAGCACGCAAGAGCAGCGACGCTCTCTACACGGTGCTGATCCCTTCAAAGGACGACTGTGAACACGTTTTTTCGTATTTCGGTCACGATGTCACTCAGCCTTCGCTGCGCATCAATATGGGGAATATCGAATTTGAACCGTGTGCAGCGGCGTTCCTCAGAGGAGCATTTTTAGTCTGCGGAAGCATCACCGACCCGCAGACGGAATACCGCCTGGAATTTAATACCGTTCACAAAATTCTGTCCGAGGACTTGTGCAGAGTGATACGGGAGACGACAGAACTGGCGGGCGGAAAGGCGGCGTCTGTGAAGATTGCGAACAGGCGCGGGGCTTTTGTTGTCTACCTTAAAGACAGCGAGGATATCGCAGATCTGCTGACTCTCATGGGAGCGGGCGGCGCAAGTATGAATGTAATGCAGGTGAAGATCGAGAAAAGTCTCGAAAATTCGCTCAACAGAAAAATAAATTCGCAGATCGCCAACGCAGACAAATCAGCCTCGGCTTCCGCAAAGCAGGTAAGAGCGATACAAAAGCTCGCGGACTGCGGCGTTTTAAATACTCTCAGTCCCGAGCTTCAGGCGGCGGCAAGGCTCAGACTCGATCATCACGTTGCGTCCTTAAAAGAGCTGGTCGAACTTTCCGATGTCCCTATCAGCCGATCGGGACTTAATCACAGGCTTGCAAAGCTCGTCGAGCTTGCAGGCGGCATCTCAGACGAATAAACGAAGATCAAAAAAGTCTCCCGAAAAAGGGAGGCTTTTTGTTTATCGAAAATTATTTATTGAAAAACGATAAAATTATATTGACAAATGGTAATTTCCGTGATATCATAATTAAGGAGACACTGATTAAAGAGAGTGCTCGGTCCGAAGGACGTGATTTAAGGAGGAATGCTGATGGAACACTGCAAAAAATCACTGTTTGTAACACTCGCTCTGGACAGGATCGCGATGGTCGGCTGGCTTGCCTGCGTACCGCTTGTGCCGTTGATGGCGAGGTGGTACGACGTTTACTCGAATAAGGAGCCTATCTTCCGGCAGTTTGTGATCTGCGTTTATGCTGCGATGATACCTGCGGGGATCATAGTATATCTGCTCAATTCTCTGCTGTCCAACATCAAGGACGGCGTTGTTTTTGACAGTATGAATGTCAAATGCCTTCGGATCATCTCTTACTGCTGCTTTGCAATTGCGGCGGTATCCTTGGTAATGGCGGTGTGGCGTATTCTTGCGGTCATTCTTGTGCTGGCATTTTCGTTTATGGGATTGCTGCTCCGTGTGCTTAAAAATGTGTTTGAGCAGGGCGTTGTTATCCGCGAGGAAAACGATCTGACGGTGTGAGGTGGCGTTATGGGAATAATCGTAAATCTTGACGTTATGATGGCAAAGCGGAAGATCTCGGCGGGAGAGCTTGCGCAGACGATCGGGATAACTCCCGCAAATCTCTCTATACTCAAAAACAACAAGGCGAAGGCGGTGCGCTTCTCGACGCTCGAAAAGCTCTGTGAGGTGCTCGACTGCCAGCCGGGTGATATTCTTGAATTTCAAAGGGGCGATGACGATGAATGACTTTTCTCCCGATAACGGCGCAATACCTGTTATACAGAAGACTGAAAACAATATACAAAACTCCGGCTTTTCCCCTATGCCTGCACCGTATGCGCCGAAGCCGCCCTGCATATTTACGGAAGCAGACCGATATTACGCAGCCGCAGCGCTGATCGTAGGGTTTATAATAGTGAAGACTTTTGTAAGATCGGCAGACGGCACGGGGTATGGTCTGATGTCAAGCGTTTCGGCTCTGCTTGCGACCGTTTTCAATTATCTTTACTGCCGCAGACTCGGAATGAAGGGCGGAAAAACGACCTCCGTATTATTTGTGACGAGCCTTGCGCTGTCATGCGTTTTTACCGTGTGTGACAATGTGCCCGTTGTGCTGCTGAGCATTGCGATGATCTTTCTGTCTAATCTGTATTTCAGCTACGCAAGCTTCAGAGAGGGAAGGCGCTCCGTTGTCAACAACCTGTTCCGCGCCGTTTTTATCTCGCCTTTTTACGAGTTCGGCGCGCTGTGTCCGGCGCTTTTTCACAAGAGCGAGGATAAGACGAGTAAGAAATCCGATCTGAAAAAGACGGCGCCCATCGTTGCAGGAGTTGTGCTGAGCATACCCCTTTGCATAGTCGTGGTGATATTGCTCGGCAGCGCCGATAAAGCATTCGGCAGTCTCTTTTCGATATCTCTCGACAGTTTCTCAAAGTGGATCGAGGATCATCTTTTATCGGATATTCTGATACTTGCAGTATCTGTTCCGCTGAGTATGTACATATTCGGCGCAGTCTACTCGAGGGCGTATAAAATGAGAAATGACGCTCTGCTCGTAAAGACTGCCGAGACAAAGGCGCGCCTGCTGCCTTCGTCCCTGTGCGCGGCGTTCTTGACTCCGCTGACACTGATCTATGTGATATTCACACTGATGCAGCTTTTCCACTTCTTCACGGCAAATGTGATGTCCGATCCCGGTTTTACCTACGCGGAGTACGCCAGAAGCGGATTTTTTCAGCTCTGCGCCGTTGCTTTGATAAATCTTTCGGTGATATCGGGCGTGACATTTTTTACAAAGAACGCCGAGAAACGCCTTCCCCGTGTACTGTCCGTTTTTGTGACGGTATTCTGTGTGCTGACGGAATGTCTGATAGTGACCGCACTGTCAAAAATGCTGCTCTATATCAGTATCTACGGTATGACTCCGAAGCGTGTCGAGACATCTGTATTTATGATATACCTGTTTGTTATGTTCGTGGTGCTTATCGTAAAGCAGTGCGGAAGAAAGCTCTCGTTTACGAAGATCGGTTACTGCCTTGCGGCTGCCGTACTTTTGCTGATGGCTTTCATTCCCGTTGACGCGCTTATCGCAAGGTACAATATCTCGAAATACGAAAGCGGCGAGATCTCGTGGATGGGTTACAAAGCTATGAAGGATCTTGATGCGGGCGCAGCTTCTGTTTTTGCCGAGAAGTATGAAAAAGACGGAGACAGTGATACCACATTCAGCAGATCGTATGCAAGCTATAAGAGCTATTACGGCGACAATTTCGATGAGATGACCTTCTGGGATCTCAATATACCAAGGTACATTGCGGGCAGGGTGATAAGAGATGACCGTCCGTCCGAAAATGATCCTTACGAAGCGTGGAACACGGGTGAAGCTGACAGCCTTGATATCGGATAAAGTTTTTTGCCGAGTCTGTGTAATTCATACCTGTGTAACATTTTCATGTTATCATCACTTTATAAAATACTGACGGAGATGATATCATGTACGGTTACAAAACTTCGGGAGTCTGTTCGAGGGCGATCTATTTCGATATAGAAGACGGCAAGGTAAAGAACGTCAAATTCGACGGCGGATGCAGCGGGAACACGCAGGGAGTTGCTCGTCTCGTCGAGGGAATGGACGCAGAGGACGCAATAGCGCGACTGGAGGGCATAAGCTGCAACGGCAGACCGACCTCATGCCCCGATCAGCTTGCGCGTGCGCTCAAAGAAGCTCTTAAAGAAGCAAAATGAAAAAAGCGTTGGCGAAAAACTCGTCAACGCTTTTGCGTTATTTGATAAGTGTACGGACGACCTCTCCCGCAAGGATAAGACCTGCGGCGCTTGGAACAAACGATGTGCTGCCGGGAAGAGAGCGGCGAACTCCGGGATCTTCGCTTGACGGCAGCGGCTTGATCGGCGGCTCCTTCGAATAGACGACCTTGAGCTTTTTTATGCCTCGCTTTTTCAGCTCCGTGCGCATAACGCGAGCGAGGGGGCAGACCGACGTTTTGTAGATGTCTGCGATCTCAAAAAGCTCAGGGTGCAGCTTGTTTCCCGCACCCATAGAGCAGATGATCTCCGTACCCGCTTTGTCTGCCTGCATGACAAGCTCGATCTTTCCCGTAACGCTGTCTATTGCGTCGATGATAAGATCGTACTTTGTAAAGTCAAACATCGACGAGGTCTCGGGGGTATAGAAAACATTATAGATATTGATATCAAGCTCGGGGTTGATATCGAGGAAACGCTCGCGGGCGACCTCGGTCTTATATCTGCCGATGGTACTGTGGAGGGCGATTATCTGCCTGTTGAGATTTGTCAGGCTCACGGTGTCGTTGTCGATCAGATCTATGTGACCGACTCCCGACCGCACGAGCGCCTCGGCTGCAAATCCGCCGACTCCTCCGACGCCGAAAACGGCGACCCTGGCATTCTTTAATCTATCCATTCCTTCGCTTCCCAGAAGAAGCTGCGTTCTTGAAAATTGATCTGTCATAGCTGTTCTCCGATATTTGTTGTTTCTAATTTAATATATACTATTTTTATCGGAATGTCAAATATAAGGAGCCACTGATTAAATCACGTTCTACGAACTGAGCACTCATCTTGCTTGCATCTTTTTGTCAAATTGCCCTCAAAAACCTTGAAATACGTCAGTATTACT